>DAHXMK010000243.1 GCA_027365515.1 Candidatus Aminicenantota bacterium | reverse complement strand
GTCGCCGGGGCGGCGCCGGGCGCGGGAGTCGCCGGCTTGGGCGGCTCGATAACCGGTGGCGGCGCGGGCGCGGGTTGCTGGGGCTGGGTGGCGGCGGGCGTAGTCGTTCCCGGAGCCGGAGCCGCCGGGGAGGGGGCCGAGGGTTTCTTCGATCCGCTGACGGCGAAGATTACGATCACCAATACAACCACCGCCGCGGCGATGCCGCCTATGACATAAAGCTTCTTCTTGTCCGAAGCCTGCTCCTCGCGCATGGACTTGAACATTCCCGCGCTTTCTTCGGCGGACTTCGGGATGGGAGGCTGTTTCGCCTCGTCCTTCTCTTTGGGAGCCGGCTTCTCAGCCTGTGGGGCGGGCTGAGGCTTTGGCGGCGGAGGAGGCTCCGGCTTGGCTTGAGGCTTCTCCTCCTGTGACGGTGCGGGCTTCTTGACCGGCGCCGGCTTTCCGCGCTGGAACTTGGATGGCTTAGGCTCCTGCTTGGGCGCGGCTTCGGGAGCGGGCGGCGCCGCCTGCTGGGCCTGAGGCGAAACGGGCCTGTCGCCGGTGTCTTCGAGCTTCGCGTCGGCGTGCTCCCTGGCAAGAAGCTGGAGCGCCTCTTTCTTGTAAACATCCGGGAATATTTCCGTCAGGACCTCGACCGCGCTGTACGGTCCCGGCAGCGCCTTCCACTCCTGGCGGGCGAACCGTTCGAGGTCGAGCTGGAGCGCTTTGCAATCGGGATAGCGGCGGGAGAGGTCCTTCTCGAGCGCGCGCCTGAGAATTCTTTCGAGCCCGTCGGGGATGTTGGATCTGAATTCGGAGAATTCGGGCAGTTTCGCCTCGCGAACCTTTTCCAGGATGGACATCTCCGAGTCGCCGTAGAAAAGCTTGCGGCCGGTCAGCATCTCGAAGAGGACGATGGCAAGGGAGAAAATGTCCGTCCTGGCGTCGGTTGGCCGGCCGAAGGCCTGCTCCGGCGACATGTAGAGGAGCTTGCCCTTGAGCGCGCCCGACTGGGTGTGGCTTGCCTTTGAGGCCGCTTTCGCGATGCCGAAGTCAACCAGCTTAACTTCGCCGGCGGAGGAGATCAGTATGTTCTGCGGAGAGACATCCCTGTGGACGAGGTGCATCGGCCGCCCGTCGCTGTCTTTGGCGACGTGGGCGTAGTGGAGGGCCGAGGCGATCTGCTGGGCCACGAAAACGGCGGCGCGAACCGGGAAATGCTTCCCGGCTTCGTCGAGCGCCCTCAAAATCGCCCGAAGGTCCTTGCCTTCCACGTACTCCATCGCTATGAAGTAAGCGTCTTCAAGCTTGCCGAGATCGTAGATGTGGGCGATGTTCGGGTGGTTCAACTGGGCGGCGAGCTTTGCCTCGTCAATGAACATCGTGACGAAGTCAGAATTCGCCGCGAGGTGCGGCAGGATGCGCTTGATGGCGACGATGCGCTGGAACCCTTCGAGTCCGGTCTGCTTCGCCTTGAAGAGTTCGGCCATTCCGCCGACGGCGATCTTGTCCATAAGGATATACTGGCCGAAGGTCGTCCCGCCTTCCTTGGCGGCCGCCTCGTCAATCTTGGCCGGTGGAACAGGCTTCTCGGCCTTGGCCTCCGGAGGAGGCTCGACTTTGGGCGGCGCCGGGGGCGGAGCCTGGATTTTGGGCGCCTGTGGCGGAGGCGGAGCTTGAACCTTCGGCGGCTCAGGCGGCTTCGGCGCGGCCTGAGGCTTTGGCTTGATGCGAACTCCGGAGAGCGTGTCTTCGAGCTTCTTGTCGAGTTCCTGCTTCGCCTTGTCGGCGACCCGCTTGACGCCGGTGTCTTGAGTGATGATCGGGCGCAACAACGCCTTGTCGAGGTCCTTCGTCGCGATCGGAGGAGCAACCTTGTAGTCCTGCGCCACTTCCGCCTTCTGAGGAGGCGCGGGCTCTTCCTTCGGCGCAGGTGGGGGCGGCGGAGGAGGTGGGGGCGGCGGCTCGACCTTGACGGCAGGCGGAGGAGGAGGCGGAGGTTCAACCTTGGCAACCGGCGGGGGAGGCGGGGGAGGTGGTGGCGGCGGCTCTGGCGCCGAAACCTCCTTGATCACGTCCCCGAAAAGCTCCTCCGACGTCAACGCCTTGTCGGGGAGGGGAGCGGCCGGCTCAGGCTCGGGCACGGGCGGAATCTCCACGCGCGGGATCTGCGGCGCCGCTGCTGAAGGCTTCGCGGCGCCTTTCTTCATTCCTACTCTGAGGCCGGAGAGAGTGTCCTCGAGGGCTTTGTCAATGTCGAAGGCCGGGGATTGGCTGGGGGCCCCGGCCATTTTGGGCGCTGCCGCCTTCGGGGCTTCGGCGGCCGGGGCTTTGGGTGGGAGAGGCGGCGCGAAAGGCGCCTTGGGCGAAAGGAAACGGTCCAGTATCTCCTTCAGGACCGATTCTTCAACCGGGTCTTCAATGTAGTCCGCGGCCCCGTATATCTTCATCGCGTCGCTTTTGTATTTGCGCGACTTGTAAATGCTGCAGTGCATCACCACCGGGATCGGCTTGGAGCCCGACCTTTCAACCATCTCCTGGCATACCTGAAAGCCGTGTTTCTTCGGAAGCATCGTCCTTAAGAGGACAAGGTCGGGGTGGAATTCGTCGAAGGCTTCCAGCGCGGCGGCGCCGTCCTTCGCGGTCTGGACATCGTAAACGTCGGTGGAAATGAATCCGACGATGCGTTCCAGCGATTTGGGTTCGTATTCAACCACGAGCACGCGTTTCTTCGTCATAGGTCAAACCCCCGAATAAAACCCTCGGAGCCAGCCTAACACGCCCTCAAACGTTTTTCAATAGGGCTGCCGCCCGGCCATCAGCGAACGCATCATGCCCTTAAGGCCGCCTCGTTTCAACTGCTGCATCATCTTTCTCATGGCGAGGTGCTGCTTGAGCACCCTGTTAACGTCGCTGACGGAGACGCCCGCGCCGGAGGCGATTCGCTTCCGGCGGCTGCCGTTGATCACCTGGTGGTGCAGCCTCTCATGAGGGGTCATCGAGTCGAGGACCGCCTGCACCTTCGTGATTTCGCGCTCGTCTATCTGGGACGGGTCCAGCCCCTTGATCGCCCCGGCTCCCGGCAACATTCCTATGACCTGCTGCAACGGCCCCATCTTCTTCATCTGTTTGAGCTGCGAGTGAAAGTCCTCGAGTGTGAACTCGGAGCGGCGCATTCTTTCGGCCGCCTTCTGGGCCTCCTCGACGTCAACCGAGGACTGCACCTTCTCGATCAGGCCGAGCACGTCGCCCATGCCGAGTATCCGCGAGGCCATCCTGTCGGGATAGAAGGGTTCGAGCGCGTCGAGCTTCTCGCCGACGCCAACCATTTTGACCGGAAGGCCGGTTACGGCTTTGACAGAGAGCGTTGCGCCGCCCCTCGCGTCCCCGTCGGCCTTTGTCAAGATGACGCCGGTCAAGGCGACCTTGCCGAAGAAGGCCTTGGCCGTGGCGACCGCCGACTGGCCGATCATCGCGTCGGCGACGTAGAGCGCCTCGTGGGGCGAAACGGCCGCGGCCATCCGGGCCACTTCCTCCATGAGCGCCTCGTCAACGTGGAGTCGGCCGGCGGTGTCGAGGATCACCCGCTGTGCGCCGCTGCGTCTCGCCTCTGCGAGGGCGCCCTTCGCGATGGCGACCGGGTCGCTGCTTCCTTGCGGGTCGTAGACCTTCGCCCCCACTTGGCGGCCGATCACTTCGAGCTGCTGCCTCGCGGCGGGGCGGTAAACGTCGGCTGGAACGAGAAGCACGGAATGGCCGTCGTTCATGAAATATCGGGCGAGCTTGCCGGCCGTCGTCGTCTTTCCCGAACCTTGAAGCCCGACGAGCATTACAATTCCTGGAGGGAGCGAAGGGAAGTGGAGCTTCGAGTCGCCCTCCCCGAGAACCCTTACCAGTTCGTCGTTCAATATCTTAATGAAGTGTTGGTCGGGGGTGAGGCTCTTCACCACCTCCTGCCCCAAGGCCTTTGCCTTTACTCCGTCCAGCAGGTCCTTGACGATCGAGACGTGGACGTCGGCTTCGAGCAGGGCGAGGCGGACCGCCCTTAAGCTTTCCTGGATGTTCTGTTCCGATATCCGTCCCTGGCCTCTTAGCGAGCGGACGGCCTGCTGAATGCCCTGAGTAAGCTTTTCAAACATCAGGCAACCTTCTTCTCTGGAGCGGCCGTTTCGGCGGGCTTCGTCAATATCTCGATAGCCTTTTGCAGCGCGGTGTCAATCGGCGCGATGGCTTCAAAGGAGCCTGCCTGGCCCACTTTTAGCGCCATGAATTCGCGCAGCAGAGCCAGCTTGGTGTAAGGGAGCGCGTCGTTCCATTCCTTCTCGGTATACTTCGCTCCGGAAACGTCAACTGATTTGCGGAAGCTGGCGATGAAGTCGTCGGAGCGGACCACGCCGGCGGTGAGTCCATCTTTCTCGAATTCGCGGGAGACGAAGTCCAGATAGGCCCTGCGCTGTTCAAGCCTGACGGCCAAGTCGGGAAGCTTGTATGGAGCGATGGGGACGTCCGGCTCGATGCCCCCGCCGCCATAAACGATCCTGCCGTTGTCGGTGTGGACCTCCGGGCCGGTGGGAGTGTTCTTCGTCTCGTTCTCGTCGTCCGGGTAGAAGTAGGCGTCGTAAGAGGAGAAATCCCTCTGAATGCAGCGGCCTGAAGGGGTGTAGTACCTTGCCGTGGTAATCGCCGCCGCCCCCTTGTCAAGCGGAGTAACCGTCTGCACGAGACCCTTGCCCCAGGAACGCTCGCCCACGACGGTGGCGCGGTCGTGGTCTTGAAGCGCGCCGGCGACGATCTCGGAGGCGCTCGCCGAGCCCTGGTTTATCAGCACGGCTACGGGAAGGTCCAAAAAGGGGCCGTCCTCGTCGGCGTAAAATCTTCTGACCATGTCGGCGCGCCTGCCCCTCACGCTCACCACCTCCTGCCCCTTCTTGAGGAAGAGCGAGGCGGTGCCGACGGCCGCGGGCAGAGAGCCGCCGGGGTTTTCGCGAAGGTCGAAGACGAGCGACTTCGCGCCCTTCGCCAAAAGCCCCTTGATGCTCGATGACATCTCTTCCACCGTCTTCTGGCCGAAGGTGTTCAGTCTTACGTAGCCGACGCCGCCGTCCAGCATGAGCGAGAAGGCCACGGTGTACTTTGGTATCGGTGCACGCTTCAGCGTCATCGTCTGGGGCGGCGCCGTGCCGCGGCCGATCGTTATCGAAACGGGCGTTCCGAGCGGCCCCTTTAATTTCTTGACCGCCTCCCTGATGCTCATCTGGCTCGTGGGACGGCCTTCAATTTCAAGGATCAAGTCCCCAGAACGCAGACCCGCTCTCGCGGCGGGCGTATCGGGAATAGGCTGGACGACGAGGACAGGGCTAGTCGGCGCCGGCTTCGCCACTTGCATCCCGAGGCCGTAGAAATGGCCCTCCTGGTCCTCCATCAGCTCCTTGAACATCTCGGGAGTGTAGTAGCTTGAGTGCGGGTCGAGGTGGCCCAACATCCCTTGAAGCGAGGCGGCCATCAGGTCGTCCTGAGAGGGGGCCTTCGCGGACTCGTGCTCGATGATCGCCGCCGCCTGCTCGAAGAGCGCGACTGCCTTGCCTCGGTCGGAGGTCTCTCCGAAACTGAATGCCTTGTCGGGCCAGCTCCCTGAAGCCCAGAGCGTGAAGGCCAGAAGGATCGCGAGAAGAAGTGCCCTGCGCGGCGTAACCATAAGCGCATATTGTACGAGCAACCTGGAGCGAAGTAAAGGAGGTGTATAGGTTCAACACATGTGAGACGAATAAGGGGAAGCGCGAGAGGGGATGATGGCATGGTTGAGGAGGAATTGGAAGGGGGTGAGTTTGTTGAGGGAATGGTGGGGACGGATTGTGTTGTAGGTTTGCTCCCAGGCGA
>DAHXMK010000237.1 GCA_027365515.1 Candidatus Aminicenantota bacterium | reverse complement strand
GCGCCTGTCGAGGATCGGCTTGTAGCGGTATGTGACCGACAGGTTGCCAAGCTTGGTCGTGCCGTTCAGGGCGTTCCTGCCCCCGCTCAAGGAAAGCTGGGCTTCGAGGTTGGAGTTGTCGCTGATGTCCCAGAAGTTTCTCCAGGCGGCGAGGTAGGCCAGGCTGGAACGCGATCCGCCGAACAGGTCGGTGCGCCCCGAGGTGATTTCAACCGTGAGGTCGCTGGTCCACGGCGTCGGCAGGATGTGAGAGAGGCTCAAGCCGGTGTCGGACATTCCCTCGTCGCCGAGAATCTCCCTGATCGCGAGGGGCTGGTCGGCCTGAAACCATGTATGGCTGTGCATCTGGTTGTTCTTGCCGAAGTCGGACTTGAACTTGCCGAGCTTGGCCGAGAATCCGCCCCAGAGCGCGGGAAACGAGGCGTAGCCCTCCTCGACGTTCAGCTGGCCGTTTTCGAGGGAGAGGGCCGCGAAGGCGTTGGCGTAAGGGTCTATGGCCGAAGAGAAGGCGACCTCAACTTCGCGCATGTACGCGTTCGGCTCGCCGAGCCAATAGGGGTCGTTGCCCGCGGAGGCGATCATGTCTGGTATAAGCGAAATGGCGGGATTGGCGAGGGCGTCTGCGCCAGTGGCGGAAGCCGGCAAAGGCGGCGCGGAGCCTTGATACCGCGGCACCTCGCTTTGGCTTGTCTGGGCGGCCGCCTGCTGTTGCGATTTGATCGCGTCGAGCTCGGCCTGCAGCGCGGCGAGCTTCGCCTGATAATCTTTTGCCATCGCCTCCATCCGTGACTGGAGGTCTTGTATCTGCTTCTGAAGATCGCCAGCGCTGGCTGGCGCTTGCGCGCGAAGTCCTGGCGCGCTCAGGATGCAAAGCGCCGCGAATGCGGCAAGGTATTGGGCCATGCGGTCCTCCCCGTCATGCAAGGTCCGACTTGGTCTTCAGTCTTGTGCCGATTGGATGAAAGAGAAAATCAGACCGAGGCCGGGGGGCCTCTTATTGAAAACGGAGCGATGGCCTGGGAAGAGGCCTTTTGGAATGCGGGAGCGGGAATGGCGAATTGAATTGCGCCGGGCCGAGGAAGAGCCGGCGGATTCTGGAGGACCACTCCAGGCCCGACCTGGGCGCAGATAGGACAGCCCTCGCCGCCGTCGTGCAGCGCGGCGCCGCCTTTCGCGATTTTGACCGGGGCGTGGGAATGAAGAAGCGCCGCGACGATCGCGGCGGCCAGCAGGAGCGAATAGGCGCGGAATAAAGCGCGGCGTCCCATCGGGCTCATAATACACCCGAGGGACGCCATAGTCCACCCCATGAATTCATCAATAAGTTATCGTTATCACGCCGCCGCTCTTGGACACTTTAAGCGTGCTCGCCGTCATCCCGGCCACTTGGTAGTAGACCAGCGGCGGGGAGGATGAGCCGAGATCGCCCGTGTCGTATGGAGGAAAAGGACTCCCCGAAGCGAAGCTGTTAGAGACAACCGTCTGGCCGTTGACGGGGATTGACGGGTCCAGTCCTCCAGGCAGGAAAAGGCTGCCGTTGGCTGGATGCTGCGGGGCAAGTTGAGAGGCATACGTTCTCAAGAGCCCTACGGATGCGACAACCCCGGAGGATTGCGGCGACGTAAGGGGGGCGGCTCCGGCGGCGGCCGTTACGACTCCGCCCTGCTGGATGCCGCTGACGGGGGAAAGCGTCCACGATCCCGCCGTCACCGTGGCAGTGCCAATGAGAGTCCCGTTGTAATAGACATAGATGATCGTTCCGTCGGGCGCATTCGATGCCCCACTGATGGATGTCGCGCCGGCGAAGACCGGGCCGCTTATGGTTGGAGGGTCATAAACGACGTAAACCGGAACCGTCGTGGATGCCAGTGCGTTGCCGCACGGGCCGGTCCATGAAACGACCGCCTGGTACACGCCCGGTCCGTCGAAAGCGACGCCGTTGACGGAGACCGTCTCGGTTGCCGAGGCTCCACCGCCCACGAGGTGCGGCGAAGTAGTCCTGGTAAACAGCCCCGCGCTGTAGCTGGCGAAAGTGCCGCCGCCGGTGAGGTACCTGTCGCCGGCCTGATTGAGCACGATGTATTGGAACGTGGTCCCGCTGTAGGCGGCGTTGGCGTCATTGTTATTGAAAGTGCCTGTCATTGAAAGGTTCGACCCAGCAACCGGATAGCTCGCGGAGTTGAGCGCGACTGGAGAAACCGAGCAAGACGACGCTGGGTTATCGAGGACGACGGGCACCGAGTCAATCAATGTTCCATAATCCCATAACTGGAGGTTCCAAGTACCGGACGGATCGCTCGCGCCGAAGGTGTATTGGTCCGGCCCGTTGCCGTTTCCGTCGGAATATAGGTAGGTCGTTCTTACCGTCACGCTGGACGGGTTGACATAGGAAAGCTGGTAGCGCGTGGTGGTACCGGGGGCCAGGCTGCTTCCCAAGGCGTAGACGGTGTCGCATGGGACGAAGTACCGGCCGGCGACGGTGTGGTTGGAGTCCTTGTAAACCGACAAATAGCTGACTCTCACTTGATCGGTGGCATTAAGCGAGGTAGTTGGGGAGAGGCCGGACGTGGCGGTAACCGTTGTCGTGTCCGTCAATGGCATTGCAAGCCCGTTGGGGATGATCACTTCCACGACGAAGTGGAGCGTGCCGCCGTTGGCCGCCAGGCTCACGGGCGAGGATATCAGCGTCCCATCGTTCGGGTTTCCGTCTCCGTTGGGGTCGGTAAACAGGAAGACGCTCCAGCCATCGCTTGAAACGGCCGAGAGGGTGATGGTGTCAGCCTGCGGCCACGAATTGACCAGCGTGTGGGCATAGAAAACCGGCTTGTCCTGTCCGCTATACTTGTTCGTGCCGTTGGCTACGGTATAGCTTGGCGCGAGGGTCAGCCTGGCAAAGACGGCCACGTTTAGAACGGCCGTGGCGGTGGCCCCGTGGGAGCTGCCTTGGATCGTGACCGTAACCGTATCCGTGCTGCCGGCCGCCGCGCCCGAGGGGATCGCAAGCTGTACGACGAAGTAGGTGCTCGCTCCAAACGATGTGATTCCGAAGTCCGGCTTCAAATTGGAGTTCGTGTCGAACCCTGGCGTGATGTAGTCCCCTGGGTCCGAGTAACTTCCATCTCCATTCAAATCGCTGGCTACTATCACTCCATCCGACGGATCGCCGTCTCCATCCGGGTCGCTGTAGATGGCCACGGCATAACCTTTTGCCGAGACGGCCGTTATGTCGAAAGTGTCGTAAGCGCTGTAGTTTTGAATCGTCAGGCCGAAATTGATTGTTTGGCCGGCGACGCCTGATTTGGATTGGGGCGATTGCAACAGAGAGACATCCCCAACGGCCGTTGTCTCGTTGGCGCCCGCCGAGATGCAATCCGGGGTCGCCCACGACGTGGCGGTTAACACGGTCAGGTCTTGCTGGTTCCATATTCCGGCGGGAACCGACAGGTGCATCCTGACCGTGAAAGTGGCTGAAGGCGCGAGCAGAGGCGTGTCGGGGTAGGCATCGGAATTCGTATTGTAGGCCGGGTTTATGTAATCCCATGTTCCGTTGCCCTGGCTGTCGGTCGCCATCAGCGTGTTAGTCGCATTGTCGTACAGATCAATGGCAAAGCCGAGGCTCGACACCGCCTTTAGCGAATAGCGGTCCGACAGGGAACCGGTATTGGTGATGGTGTGGTAATAGTCAACCGAGCCAGGCACCGACGAAAGCCCCGAAGAGACGTCCCCGGGGGTAATGCCAACGGCATAAAAGCCGAACACCCCCTGTCCTCCGGTGGGCCCGCCGAGGTTGTCGTCAATACTCGCCGGTACCTGCGTCGGGTTGGAGGTATTGCAGGAAGAGACGTGGAAGTAGATGGCGGTGCCGGCCGGAACGCCTAGGGCGGTCCATGAAATGTAAGCTTCGAAGCCGGTCCCGTCCGAGAAACCGGCAACGATGCCCGAGTACTGGACAGTTCCTCCCGTCAGCGTGCCGGGAAGCGTATAGCCGTCGGCGTAGCCGGAAGCGTCAACCATCGCGTCTCCGTTTGCGCCCCCTACGGCGGCATAGCTGTACAGAGTGCCGGTCAGTTTCCTGTTCGAGCCTGAATAGGTTACTTGGAGCACCTTCTCGCCGGTGTTCATTCTCTGATTGCCGTTCGTGTCCATGTAAAAGTAGAAGGTCTCTGTGTTGGAAGTGCTTCCATAGCGCGTCTGGTAGAGGTAGATGTTGGTGTTGTCGTATGTCCATGCGAATGTTGCCATGTCGCGTCCGGTGATGTTCTTGTTGATGCTGCAGTCGCGGTCCAGAGGAGGAATGTTGCAATTTGGGGAGAACTCTCCGTCGTTGGTCACCTGAACCGGGTTGCTCAAGACGTTTGCCCAGTCAGCGGGATTGCCGTCAATAACGATGGTCTTCAGGGTCGGGGCTCCGCTTGAGCCTCCTCCGCACTGAGCCGGCAGGCAACTTGGCCAGAGCAGGCAGAGGGCGATAGCCGTCCCGAGAGAACCAAAGACCTTTCCTCTCATACCTTTCTCCTCAAGAAACTCCGCCCCTCCAGCTTCAAGCTGGTGGCTAATTTAATAGTAGCAAGTACAATGCCAGTGCCGACCGGCCATTCTTCCGCCGATGAGCATATTCTCATCACGTCACGCAACGCATTGATAAGCAAAGCAAAACGCAGCTAATACGCCGACATTGGCATCATGGCGACATCATGGCGCGGGACCAAAATGTGACTTGTTAAAACCTATCGTCCCCGAAAAGTAACATCACTTCATAACTGATTGATTATTCAATCTATCTGCAGGCCACCGAGTGGCCGCCAGTTTTCCAAGTTCACCATTCGGTTACGCTGTCATGAAAGACATTTTGCTTGGATTGGGCCGGCGCTCTTGCCGTCAGCCCTTTCGGGACTTCTGTCCGGCGGGATAATCACCGGTGAAGCAGGCGTAGCAGAAGTTATTCGGAATGGAGACGCTTCTTCTGAGCGCGTCGAGCGACAGGTAACGCAGGCTGTCCGCGCCGAGCAGCGAGGCGACCTCCGCCTCGGAGCGGTAGGCCGCGATCAGCTTGTCTCGCTCGGGAGTGTCAATGCCGTAGTAGCAGGAGTAGCGTATCGGAGGCGAGCCGATCCTGAGATGGACTTCGCGGGCGCCGTTTTCCCTGAGCATCCGGATCAGCTTCCTGATCGTCGTCCCCCTGACGATCGAGTCGTCAACCACGAAAATCCGCTTGTCCCTGATGAAACCGGGAAGCGGGTTGAACTTCAGCCTGACGCTTTCGTCCCGCATCTGTTGCTCGGGAACGATGAAAGTGCGGCCGACGTAGTGGTTGCGGACGAGCCCGAGGGCGAAAGGAATGCGCCTCGCGGCGGCGTACCCGAGCGCCATGTAGTTGGACGAGTCCGGGATCGGTATAACGACGTCGCCGGGAGTCTCGTCTCCCTCCGCCAGCCCTTCGCCTATGCGACGCCGCACCTCGTAAACGCTCTCGCCGAAAAGACGGCTGTCCGGGCGGGAGAAGTAGATCAACTCGAATATGCAGTGCCTGTACGCGGCGGTTGCGACTCCCAGCCTGCGCTCGTGGCCGTTCGGCCCCCACGTGAAAACGGCGCCGGGGGGAACTTCCTCCACGAACTTAGCCCTGAGCGTGTCCAAAGCCACCGTCTCGCTGCAAACCAGCGGCGAGCCTTCGAGGTCGCCGACGCTCATGGGCCTGAAACCGTAAGGGTCCCTGAAGGCGTAAAGGCTGTCTTTAGTGAGAAGGACGGTCGAGAAGGCGCCGCGCCCCGTGCGGACCCACTTGGCGATAGCCTCGTCGAGGCCCAGTCCGTCCTCGTAAGCCCAGACGCCTATCGCCTTTGCAATGACCTCGCCGTCGTTGCTGCCTTCCAGCTTGTATCCGTGCGACTCTATAATTTCCCTGAGCTCCGGCAGGTTCGTGAGGTCGCCGTTGCTGGCCACGGCGAAAATCGGGCGGCCGTCCCTTTCGAACAGGTGCGGCTGGGCATTTTCAAGCGTGGGCGCGCCTTGGGTCGGGTAGCGAACGTGCCCAATTGCCGAGGAGCCTGGAAGAGGCGAGACCGCTTCGCTCGAAAGCACGTCCTTCACGAGCCCCAGCCCTTTGCAGATGAAGATGCCACCGGGACCGGCGGAGACGACGCCACATGAATCCTGCCCCCTGTGCTGTTCCGCGAACAGCGCTTCGGCAACGAATCCGGCGGCTCCGTCTTTTTTATAGATTCCAGCGATCCCGCACATCAGGCAATTATTATAGCATTATTCGGCCCGGCAATTCATTGCCTTTGGGCGGTGTTGATAACTGCGGACGGGCTGGTATAGGCTCCGCATTTGACGGCGCGCGCCGTGGCGAGAGGCGGGATTGAAGAGACAACCGGCGATGCCCTTGATGAAGAAGGCTCGGGTGGCTGGACGAAAAGTCCGCTCGCGTGGAGCTTGTCCCTGCACCCAATCGCGAGCCGGCGGTTGCAGGAAGAGCGTCTTTCTTATCGCCGGAATGGAATGCCCCTACTGCCGCTTCGCGAAGCTAGCGCAAACGGAGCCCGGCGAGCTGAGGTGCCCGGTCTGCGGCTACGGCACCCATAGGCCGGTCACCTGATAGGCCGCCACTCCACGCCCGTGCGGCGTAAGGGAAATTCTAAATTCTTAATTTTCAATTTTGAATGGAGGTACTACCTTAGATGAATTCATCTGCCTCAATTCAAAATTCAAAACTCAACATTCATAATTTGACCGTGCTTCCCATCTCGGTGGTGAACAACCGGCTGGTGCCCGCGTTCAACGCTTCTGGTTACTGGTCCAGTTCGTGGGGTTTTACGAAGATGTCTCTCGGCTTGGCGCCGTCGGCCGGCCCAACGACGCCGCGCTGTTCCATCACGTCGAGCAGGCGCGCGGCGCGCGCGTATCCGATGCGCATCCTGCGCTGGAGGTTGCTCGCCGAGGCGACGCCGGTTCTGACCACCAGCGAGACGGCGTCGTTGTAAAGCGGGTCCTCCTCCTCGGCCTGCTCTCCGCCCTCCAGCGGGCCGCCCTCCGGCGATCCAGCCGACGACTCCTTGAGGACTTGAGTGTCGAAGACAGGCTGTCCCTGCTTCTGGAGGAAGTTGATGACGCGCTGCGTCTCGACGGTAGAGAGGAAGGCACCGTGGACGCGGATGAGCCGGCCGGAGCCCGACGGCAGATAGAGCATGTCGCCCTTGCCTTCCAACAGCTCCGCGCCGTTCTGGTCGAGGATCAGGCGGCTTTCGAGCTTTTCACGCACCTGAAAGGCGGCGCGCGATGGGAGGTTGCTTTTTATAACGCCGGTGATGACGTCGCGGCTCGGGCGCTGCGTCGCCAGGATCAGGTGAATGCCCACGGCGCGGGCCATCGCCGAGAGCCTCGCGATTGCAGTCTCGACCTCTTTCGCCACCACCGCCATCAGGTCGTATAGCTCGTCAATGACGATGATGACGTAAGGCAGGGGGCGCGTCAGCGCAAGGTTGGCCTCGTCGTGGTTGGGCGTGAGCGTCCTGACGAACTGGTTGTACTGGTCTATGCTTCGGACCTGGGCGGCGGCGAGCATTTTGTACCTCTCGGTCATCTCGCGCACCGCCCAGTTCAGCGCGTTGGCCGCCTTCTTGACGTCGGTCACGACGGGCACCAATAGGTGCGGGATGCCCTCGTATATCTTCAGCTCCACCTGCTTGGGATCAATGAGGATCAGCTTGACCTCCTCCGGCGTCGCCCTGAAAAGGATGCTGTGGAGGAGGACGTTGATGCCGACGCTCTTTCCAGAACCGGTGGTCCCCGCGACGAGAAGATGCGGCATCGTGTCGAGCGTCGTGACGAACGGCTCGCCGTCAACGCTCTTGCCCATCGCCATCGGAAGCTTGCCTGGAGTCTGGCGGTAGGCTTCCGATTCGACCATCTCACGAAACGAGATGATCTCCCGGTTCTTGTTGGGGACCTCCACGCCAATGGTGGATTTGCCGAGGATGCGGTCAATGCGGACGTGGTCAACCTTCATCGTAAGGGCCAGGTCCTCGGCGTAGGCGATCACGCGGTTGTACTTGATGCCCGGCGCCGGGCGGAATTCAAAGATCGTGACGACCGGGCCGGGATGGATTTCTACCACCTCGCCGTTGATCTCGAATTCGCTCAGCCGCTCCTCGATCAGCCGCGCGTTGGCGAGCAGCGCCTTTTCGTCAATGGGCGGCCTCGGCTTGGGCGGTTCGAGAAGGTCGCTCAACGGGAGCTTGTACTTCCCTTCCGTAGGCGACGGCTCCAGCGGAAGGGCCGGCTTGACCTCCTTGCGCTTGGAAACGGAGGGGTCGCCGCGCTCTTTGATCTCCTCCTCCTTGAGAAGGCGCTCCTTCTGCCTCTGCTTCACCTGAAGGCGCGCCTGGTCGCGCGCCTCGGCCTGCTTCTTTCGCTCGCGCCTCAGGGAGACAGACTGCCAAAGCCTCTTGAACGGCGAGGCGAGCTTCGCCAGGATTCCGAAGAACGAGACCCTGAAAAGCGCCATCAGCGTGATGATCACCCAGAGCGGCGCGACTATGAGCGCCCCGGCGTTGCCGGCCGCTCCCACCAGCAAGGTTCCGAGCACGATGCCAGATATGCCGCCAAGGGCCGTGGCCACGCCTTGTTCGCAAAGCCCGAGGTCAACGTTGCCGAACGCCATTTGAAGCAGAGTCGCCTGGCTGAAAAGGAGAGAGGTCCAGACGATAGCCCTTCCCGGAGTCAGAAGCGGCTTCTGGACGAAAAGGAGATACCCGGCCCTCATCAGGAGCAGCGGCACCCACAGCGCCGCGAGGCCCAAGAGCGAAACGAGCAGGTCGGCCCAGAAAGAACCGAGATAGCCGACCCAATTGGTCGGGCGAAAGGTCAGAGTGCCTTTTGAAAGAAGACCCGGATCGCCAGGATTGTAGCTGGCCAGCGACAAGAGCGTCAGAAGCGCCGCCGTGAAAACCAGGATTATCACGACCTCCTGGCGCAGCGAAAGGGCCTTCACTTCGGAGACGGGCGAAGCGACGCCGGCCTGGCTCTCGACCACGGCGTCATCATCCGAGTACTTCCCCAAAGCGGCCCCCTTTCACGCGAAGGATAGCGCGACAAGGCCCTTCACGGCAAGGGGCGCGGGAGGACAGCCGCCAAAATAGAATGCGCGAAGAATGCAGTGACAAGAATGAAAAGCCCGACACGGCAGTTGCTTGACGCCCCCCTCCCGCATTTGACAACGCGCGATGGGAAGAATAGAGTCGGAGCACGGGAGATTGCCTCCACCGCCGCCTTTGGCCGCCGAATGGCAGTACGAGTAATCAGCCTGACGGGTCTTGGGCGTTTGCTGAAATCGCGGCACGAAGGTGAAGATCGCGATCATTCTCGAAAAGGACAATCCAATGAGCAGCGCCTATCTCAAAAAAGTGATGGCGTCGCAACGGAGGCCAGTCGTGATGAAGAGACAAGACCACTGGAGTATCTCGGGGGCACCGGTTTTGGTTTCTTTGCTTGCATTTTCGTGGGCCCTTTGTATGAGCCCGGCCGAGCCCGCGAAAGTGACTCCCCTTCCAAAGGAGAGAACGCTCCTTGAAAAGTACGTGGCGCCATTGCCAAACGGAGTGCAAGTCGCCGTGGTTATCGTGAACGGCGACTCCAGCCGGTTTCTGGGAGCCGAGCGAACGGCGGATGGCCTTCGCTATTTCGACAACCGGCAGAGCGTCTTTGAGATCGGTTCCATAACGAAAGTATTCACGGCCACGCTCTTGGCGCAAGAAGCCGTGAAGGGAAAAATCCGCCTGGAGCAGCCGGTCCAGGAACTGCTGCCCTTTCCCCTCAAGGCCCCTCAAAAGAACGGCGTCAAGATCACGCTGAAGCACTTGGCGAGCCACACGTCGGGCATGGCCCATCAGCCGCCGGGGATCGGTTTACATGCCCTTCTTCACGGCCACTCGAAGGACCCGTTCTGGGATTTTGATCTGGAACGATTCGAGCAATACTTGAAAGACCAGATGAAGCTCGATTTTACGCCCGGTGAGAAGTACCAATATTCAAACATGGGAATGAGCCTGGCGGCGCTGGCGATCACAGGCAAGGAAAACAAGAGCTACGAGGCCCTTCTTCAAGAGAGAATCTTCGGCCCGCTGGGCATGAAGAACTCGTCAACCGACTTCGGCCGAGTGAGAGGAAACCTGGTGACGGGACTGTTGAAAGAAGGCGAGCCGTCCCCAAGCTGGGATATGCACGCGCTGAATCCGGCGGGAGGCATCAAGACTTCGGTTGAAGATTTCGAGAAGTTCGCGCGCGTTCAATTTGCACCGGATGAAGCCGTTGCCCTGACACAGCGGCCAGTTTTCACGATAGAGGACGGCTATTACGTGGGGTTGGGATGGCACATCATTGATCGGAAGAACGGCGAGCGATGGCTTAACCATGGCGGCGGCATGGGAGGTTACACCGCGATAGTAAACGTGAACGTGAAGAAGCGGCTGGCCGTTGTCGTGCTTTCGAATCTTGGAAACGCCCACAAGCTTGCCGAGAACGTCTCCCAGCTTGGCCGCGATTTGTTGAAGGGACTGGAGGACAATTCCTGAGAACGCTATGCCGCATGACATGGCTACGCCCGTCCCCTCAGCACCCCGCGCCCGTCAGCTCTTCCTGTTGAACCGCCCGTAGTTTTTAATCATCTTCCCGAAGGCCCTGTCCTTCGTTTTCTTCTCCAGGTAGGTCATCTCGTGATGCTCCGATTCCTTCAGGAGCTTCAAGTAGCTCTCATATCTCTCCTGGGACAGCGACCCCTCCGCGACCATCGAGAGGATCGCGCACCCTTCCTCCACGGTGTGGGTGCAGTCGGCGTAGCGGCATCCCCCGGCCCCGTCGGCGATCTCCTGGAAGCTCCCCTCCAGGCCCGCTCCGAAGGCCATCATTCCGACCTCTCTCATCCCGGGCGTGTCAATGAAGAGCGCGCCGTTTTCGAGCGCGATCAGTTGGCGCCTCGTCGTCGTGTGACGCCCCTTTCCATCCTTCTCCCTCACGGAGCCAACGGCCAGCCGCTCGCTCCCGAGGAGCCTGTTCAGGAGAGTGCTCTTCCCGACGCCAGAGGAGCCCAGCAGGCAGTAGGTCACGCCCCTTTCGAGAGCCTTCGCGAAGGCGTCCCAACCTGCCGCCGTCACGCTGCTTACGGCCGCCACCTCGATGCCGTGATCACGCTTCACCGTTTCGATCAGGCGATTCACCTCGGCCTCGGCAACAAGGTCGCACTTGGTGAGCAGAAGCTTTGGCGTGATCCCGCCGTCGGTCGCCATCACGACGCAGCGGTCGAGGCGGTTCAGGTTGAAATCGGCGTCGCACGACTGCACGACGTACGCGACGTCCACGTTCGCCGCGATGGGCTGGTACCGCGCCCTCCCGCCCGGCGCCCTGCGGCGTAGGACAGTCCTTCGGGGCACGAGGTCGTGGATGATGGCGTGCTTCTGGCCGTCCAGATAGGCCACCACCACCCAGTCGCCCACGCACGGAAGATCCTCGGGGCTGCCCGCTGAATAGAGGAGCCTTCCGGTGGCCTCTGCGGGAACGAACCCCGCCGCTCCCGCCACCGTATACGCCTCCCTGTCCACCGTGACGATCCGAGCTAGGCACGCCTCATCCGCCGCCAGCTCTTTCACCTTCTCCTTTTGCCAGTCACCGTACCCGATATCTTCCAACTTCACCGAACACCCCCAATGCGCCGGAGCACTTCGCGCCCACCGG
Organism: Candidatus Aminicenantota bacterium; assembly: GCA_027365515.1. Taxonomy (GTDB): domain Bacteria; phylum Acidobacteriota; class UBA4820; order UBA4820; family DSQY01; genus JAEMPZ01. The sequence continues at coordinate 1,496 of DAHXMK010000237.1, read as the reverse complement.
CTTCTCCGGGTGAAAGAGGGACGCGGCCAGATGCTTGCGCGCAATTCCTCGTCACCGCCTCCCGTCAAATATATTAGCCGCTTGCCCGCACGGCGGCTATCAACACCCCAAAGATATTGTACGTTATCGCCTTCAAGTTGAGAACGTGGATGTATTTAATCGGAGCCGGGGCGCGTGTTGTGACTCGTGATTGGTGAGTTGTGACTCGTGAGTAGTGAGTAGTGAGTTGTGACTGGTGAGCAGTGAGTGGTGAGCAGTGAGTGGTGAGCCGAAAAGGACGCGAGGCTTACGCTGGCGCGCGGACGGGGACTTCCCCCCCCGCCCGCGTTTGACAACGCTGGCCGGAAAGAATAGAGTCGGGGCATGAGAGGGATCGCTTCTGCCACCGCGTTGGCCCGCCATATGAAGATTCTGATAAACAGTCTAATAAGCGTGAGGCTCCAGCAAGGGGAATAGGCAACGTGCGCAATTATAGGGCTTTCTTGCCGGTGCTGCTTTTCGCCATCTTTATCTCTCGATGCGTTCTAGGCACTACTTTCCCTCCATCGCCATTAGATATGCCTACTGATGACGTGTTTATCCTGGCTTGTCGTCGAGGCGATATGAAGGCAGTAGAGAGGCTGGTTCATAGCGGTCGTCCGCTCAATGCAGCCGACAAGAGTGGCTTGTTCCCCCTAATTATTGCCGTCTACAAGGACAATATGCCTTTGGTAAAGTACTTGTTAGCGCACGGTGCTGATGTCAATTTCCATCCTTTTTATGGACCTGCTATTGTGGTTTCCCAAACAGAAGAGATGGCTCTCTTCCTCTTGAAACAAGGTACCGATATTGATTGCCGCCCAAAGAGTGAAGGGGGGCCAACCGTCTCAAACATCCTGTTTTTCATGGCAGCAGGTCGTGGTTGGATGAACCTGTTGGCCCAGGTCCATATCAAGGTTAAAGATGTGAACATCCGCGACTACTATGGTCATACACCACTTGCAGGCGCTGCCAGAAATGGTCAAGTTGAAGCGCTTAGAATGCTCTTGAAATGGGGTGCTACCGTCGATTCCGCCGATTCTAATGGCATTACTCCCCTGATGGAGGCTTGCTGTGCGGGTCAAGTAAGCACAGCCAGCGAACTTATAGCTGCGGGTGCTGACGTGAATCGTACGGATAAGGGCGGCATATCTGTTCTTGCATTGGCCGTCTTTCGTTGTTGGAGTCCAGCGCCTCCGGCTGATTATGGGCCAAGAGACAAGAGGCCCATTTTGCGGCTCTTGCTTGAGGCTGGTGCCAAACTAGACAAGTCGGTAGTTGTCAAGCTAGAGCACACCCCATGCAAGGACGCATATGAGATGTTATCGCAGGTCTCTGCCAGCCAGTAACTAAATGTGGTCTAACAACATTTCAGCGGGCCGGCACGCAAAACGTCAAGCTCCCTGCAGGAAGCGAAGCATATCTTCGCCCGCGCCGGTCCGCCGCACGAAGTGCGGCCGTCCCGGCGCCGTTGGGCC
>DAHXMK010000223.1 GCA_027365515.1 Candidatus Aminicenantota bacterium | reverse complement strand
GAGGACAACGGCCGACAAAATGGCTGATCTCTTCATGATGCTCCTTTTGCATCCATCGCACGAACGTCCCTGGTGCTTTGGCGGCAAATCTTACGTTCCTCCGCGCATCTCCATCAAGCGTGCGATGCGCTTCTCCATTGGCGGATGGGTGGAGAAAAGCTCCGTCAGGCCGCCGCCGGAGAAAGGCTTGACGATGAAGAGGTGCTGCGTTGCCGGCGTTGACTGCATCGGAATGCGCACGGACATCGCCTGGAGCTTCTTCAGCGCGTTGACCAAGCCGTAAGGGTTTCCGGCCAGCTTGGCCCCGCCCGCGTCGGCATCGTACTCGCGCGACCTAGATATCGCCATCTGGATCAGTATCGCGGCCAGCGGCGCGACGATGATCGCCGCAAGAAGGGCGAGCGGGTTTCCCCCTTCGCGGTCGCGGCTGTTTCCGCCGTAGCCGCCGAAGATGAGGCCCCATTTGGCGATGGAGGCGATCCACATTATGGCGGAGGCAATCGAGGCGACGACCGTCATCGTCAGAATGTCCCGGTGCTTGACGTGCGCCAGCTCGTGGCCTAGGACTCCCTTCAGCTCCTCCTCGTCCAAAAGCTCAAGAATGCCGTCGGTTACGGCGACCGCCGCGTGGTTGGGGTTTCTGCCCGTGGCGAATGCGTTCGGCGACCCTTGTGGAATCCTGTAAACGCGCGGCTTTGGTATAGAGGCTGCCTGGGCCAATTGCGCCACGACGGCATGTACCCTTGGCGCTTCGGCCTCCGTCAGCTCCCGCGCGCCGTAACTCATTAGAACCATCTTGTCGCTGAACCAGTAAGAGAAGAAGTTGATGCCGAGTGAAAAGATGAGCGCGATAATCAAGCCGTTCTGTCCGCCTACGGCGCCGCCGATGAACAGAAGCACCGCCGAAAGGCATATGAGAAGCAACATCGTTTTGATCCAGTTGCCCATTTCAATCTCCTTCGCGCGGCCATGTTGCTCGGGCCGCGGGGTAATTTTACCACTACTTTCGTTGCTCGAACTTCAGCCCGCCGTCGTGCAGCTTGAGGATTATGCGCGACTGGGGCGGGAACTCCCCGGCCAGAATCTTCTGCGCCAGCGGATTTTCGATCTCCCGCTGTATCGCGCGCTTCAGGGGCCTCGCGCCGAAGACGGGGTCGTAACCTATCCCGGCGATGAAAGCCTCCGCCTTCGGCTCCACTTCGAGCTCCAGCCCGCGAAGCGCGAGCCTCTTCTGCAGTACGGCGATTTGAATCTTGACGACCTTCGCAAGCTCCTCGCGGCCGAGCGACTTGAAGAGGACCACCTCGTCAACGCGGTTGAGAAACTCCGGCCTGAAAGTCGCCTTCAGCTCGGCCATCACCTTCTCGCGCATCTTCTCCGGGTCGGACTGCGCAAGCTCCTGGATGTGCCTCGAGCCGATGTTGCTCGTCATCACGAGGATCGCCTGCGTGAAGTCCACCGTCCTTCCCTTGCCGTCGGTCAGCCTCCCGTCGTCCAGGACCTGCAAAAGGACGTTGAAGACGTCGGGGTGGGACTTCTCGATCTCGTCCAGAAGGATCACGCTGTAAGGCTTGCGGCGGACCGCTTCGGTCAACTGTCCCCCTTCGTCGTAGCCGACGTATCCCGGCGGCGCGCCGATGAGCCTGGCGACGGCGTGCTTCTCCATGTACTCGCTCATGTCGAGCCGCACCATGGCCCGCTCGTCGTCGAAGAGGAACTCGGCGAGCGCCTTGCAAAGCTCCGTCTTGCCGACGCCCGTCGGCCCCATGAAGAGGAAAGAGCCGACCGGCTTGCGCGGGTCCGACAGCCCCGAGCGCGAGCGGCGCACGGCGTCCGAAACGGCCGCGACCGCGTCGTCCTGGCC
>DAHXMK010000068.1 GCA_027365515.1 Candidatus Aminicenantota bacterium | reverse complement strand
TTCCAAATTCTTATCACGTCCAGCAGGAGCCGTCGGCCTCGCTGGTTCAAGTGACCAACCTCGGCCTGAGCGTCAAGGACAGCCCGCTCAACACCCTTATCTTCGTAACGGCGCTCGACTCCGGCCTTCCGGTCGAAGGCGCTTCGGTCGAGATTCGCAAACTCGACAACACCGTTTTCTGGAAGGGAACCACCGACAAGGATGGACTCGTGGTCGCCCCGGACACCAAGATCAGGAGCGAAAAGGGCGGCTACTGGCAGCCGCAGTTTCTTGTCATCGCTCAGAAGGGGCGGGACACCGGCTACCTGGTCAGCGATTGGAACGAGGGGATCAGAAGCTGGGACTTCAGTGTTCCTTTCGGGGAGGAAGAAGACAAGCCGCTTCTGCGCGGAAGCGTCTTCGCCGACAGGGGCGTTTACAAGCTCGGCGAAGAGGTGCACCTCAAGGCGATTCTCCGCTCGGACACTCCGAAGGGAATGGCCCTTTTCCCCAAAGGGGCGAAGGCCAAGATAACGATAAAGGACAGCCACGACGACGAGCGGGACAAGAGGACGCTCGCGCTCTCCGAGTGGGGCAGTTGCGACTGGGTCTTCACGATACCGGCCGAAGCGCCGCTGGGAGGTTACAGCGTCACCGCCGAGGTTGAAGGCCAGCACGGAGTCGCGTACGGGCGATTTCTCGTTGCCGCCTACCGGAAACCCGATTTCCGCGTTGACGTCAATCTTGGCTCCACCGACGACGTGGCGGGCGCGACGCTCTCGGGCGTGGTCTCCGGCCGCTACCTGTTCGGCGCGCCGATGGGCGGCCGCCCGGTCCGATGGACGTTCAGCAGGTCCGAATTGCACGAAGTCCCCGATACGGTCAAGGAGAGATTTCCGGAAGAGCAGTACGCCTACCTGAAGGAATCGTGGACCGGCGAGGAAGAGGGGCGCGGCGAAGAGACGGTGCGGCAGAAAGAGGAGAATCTTGGCTCGGATGGAACGCTGCATTTGGAGCTTGCGACCGACAAGGGCGCCGGCGTGCCTTTCTCCTACACGCTGGAAGGCGAGGTTGAGGACGTTTCGCGCCAGAAGATCGCCGGCCGCGCCAGCTTCGCCGTGGCGCCAGCGCCGTGGTATCTCGCCCTGAAGCGCCCAGGCTTCTTTTGCGACACGAAGACGGGAATCAAGTCGGAAGTGGCCGCGGTTGGCCTCGGCGGCCAGCCGGTCTCAGGCGTCGCGATCAAGGCGACGCTGACCGAAATCCAATGGATAAGCGTGCGGCGCGCCGAAGGGCAGGGGATGTACACCTGGGAGAGCGAGGCCAAGAAGGATGAAATCTGGAGCAAAACGGTGACCAGTTCCAAAGGCCCCGCCGCGCTTGAAGGGACGATTCCCGAAGGCGGCATCTACGTTCTTTCGGTGACGGCGAGCGATTCCGAGGGAAGGACGACCACTACCGACACCGAGTTCTACGCTCTAGGCGGCGGTTATACCGCGTGGGAACGCTACGACAGCAACAGGATTGACCTGGTCCCGGAGAAGAAGAGCTACAAGCCGGGCGAGACGGCGCGCATCCTGATCAAGTCTCCCTGGGAGAAAGCCACGGCCCTGCTGACAGTCGAGCGCGAAGGCATCCGCTCGTACAAACGCTTCGATCTGGCCTCGACACATCAGACGGTTGAAGTTCCACTGACGGAAAATGAGATTCCCAACGTCTTCGTCTCCGTTCTTCTGATACGAGGCAGGACGAGCGACAAGTTGGAGCAGGACGGCTCCGATCCTGGAAAGCCGGCCTTCAAGCTTGGCTACACCGAACTGAAGATAGCGAACGCCAGGAAGAGGCTTGCCGTTTCGGCCGGCAGCGACAAAGAGGAGTACAGGCCCGCGGAGAAGGCGAAGTTTTTCGCCGACGTGAAGGATTGCGACGGCAGGCCGGTCGTCGGCGAAGTGACGCTCTGGGCGGTTGATTATGGCGTTCTCTCTCTGACCGGATACAAGACGCCGGACGTTCTGCCGTCGGTCTGGGTCCAGAAGGGACTTCAGGTCATGAGCGAGGACAGCCGCCAGAAACTCATCAGCCGCCGCGTGATAACGCCGAAGGGCGCGGAAGAGGGCGGCGGAGGCGGTTACGAGACTGGCCCGGGAACGCAGGTCAGAAAGGACTTCCGCGTTCTGGCGGTCTGGGTCGGCTCGGCCGTTACCGACTCGAAGGGACACTTCGAGACGGAGGCGGTTCTTCCCGAGTCGCTCACCACCTTCAGGGTGATGGCCGTCGCCCAGGACAAGCAGCACCGCTTCGGATGGGGCGAGAAGGAAATCCGCGTCAGCAAGCCGCTGCTTCTCACGCCGGCCTTTCCACGCTTCCTTTCGCTCGGAGACAAGGCATACTTCGGCGCCGTCCTCCACAGCTTGCTCAAGCAAGGCGGCACCGCTGTTGTGACGATGACGAGCCTGGACCCCAACCTCGTGGAAGTTGACGGCGGCCCGCGGAGCGTCGAGGTTGCCGCCAAAGGCTCCGCTGAAGCGAGATTCAACGTGGCCGCCAAAGGAGTCGGGCAGGCGAGAATCCAGATGAGCGCCAAACTGCTCGGCGAGGAGGACGCCTTCGAGGCGACTCTTCCGGTGGAGCTTCTGGCCTCGCCCGAGGTGGTGGCGGCCTACGGCGTGGCCAAGCCCGAGGCGAAGGAAACGGTCAACCTGCCGGCCGGTGTGATGAGCGGCGTCGGCGGACTTCACGTGGAGCTTTCATCCACCGCCATGGTCGGGCTGGGCGAAGGCGCGAGATACGTCGTGGATTATCCCTACGGCTGCGCCGAACAGCGCGCCTCGTGCGCGCTGGCGCTGATGCTCGCGGCGGACCTCGGCGGCGCCTTCAGCCTTACGGGGATCGCTCCAAGCGATTTGAGGAGCGTGACACAGAAAACTCTTTCCGAGCTTGAAGCCTACCAGTGCGACGACGGCGGATTCGTTTACTGGCGCGGCGAGCCGTGCATCTGGGCCTCGCCATATTTGACGAGCTACGTTCTCCACGTCATGCAGAGGGGGGTGTCGCTGGGCTACAAGGTCACCCCGAGCGTCCTCGAAAGAGGCTACGCCTACCTTATGAACAGCATGGGGGAGGAGAAGCCGGCCAACGAGGGCTACTGGCCATGCTACACGGCGTGGCAGGCCTTCGCCTGCAAGGTGCTGGCGGAAGGTGGCAAAAACGTTGACAGCCACCTGACAAGGCTTTTCGGGTACAGGGACAAGATGCCGGTCTTCGGCCTCTGCTACCTGTGGGACGCGCTCAAGGCCTCCGGCCGTGGCGGGAGCGACCCGATGGTCGTGGATATCGAGCGGGGCGTCAAAAACGCCATCGCCCCCGAGGGCGGCAGCGCCCACGTCGAAGAGCTATCCGACCCGTATCTTCTTTACTACTGGAACAGCAACATCCGCTCGACGGCGATCGCCCTGGGCTCGATAGTGCGAAACAGCGACGACGCCTCCCTGGTTAATGGGCTCGTGCGGTGGCTGATGAGCGCGCGCAAGAAAGGGCGGTGGGGCAACACGCAGGAGAACGCCTGGGCGATGGCGTCGTTCGTTGACTACTACCGGAAGTACGAAAAGGAGACGCCCGATTTCACGGCCACCGTCGCGCTGGGGCTGAAGACGCTGACTAGCGCGACATTCAAAGGCAGGGATACAAAGGCGGCGACGAGCGACACGCCGATGGCCAATCTCTTATCGGGAGGCAAGGCGGGAGAAGCGCTGCCGCTGGTCTTCAAGGAGGAGGGGAGCGGCTCGCTCTTCTACGTGGCGCGGCTCAAATACGCCTCATCCGCCGTGACGAAAGAGCCGATGGACCAAGGCATATACCTGACAAGGGAGTACGCCCCTCTCAAAGGCGGCGCCGCGGCCACGAGCTACAAGGCGGGGGATTTGGTTCAGGTGACGCTCAAGTTCAAGCTGACCAAAGAGCGGCGGTTCGTAGCCGTAACCGATCCCATCCCGGCAGGTTTCGAGCCGGTCGAGTCATGGTTCGCAACGACGGCCAGGGACCTTTCACGGGCGCAGGACCAGGACATGGAGCAGAACCAGCAGTGGCTCGACGCGTGGCAGCACGGCGGGTTCGACCACGTCGAGCGCCACGACGACCGCGTCCTTCTCTTCGCCACCAGGCTGAGCGAAGGCGAGCACGAGTTCCGCTACGTGGTTCGCGCCACGACCGCCGGCAGCTTCAGGGTTGAAAGCGCCCGGGCCGAAGAGATGTACGAGCCCGAAGTCTTCGGCCGCACGGCAACATGCACGGTGGACATAAGGCCTTGAGGGAGGATCAGATGTTTGGGAAAAAAGGTATCTTGGCAACCGTCATTTCCTTGTGGCTGTGTACGACCAGCTCAGCGCAAAGTCCGATCTGGAAATGGAGCGCGGACCCATCGAAGACGAAAGAGCATCCGGTCATGGATCTGCTCTTGGCGGATTGCAATGGCGACGGAGTTGATGACCTTGTTGCATGGGTGCAGGAAAAGCACAGCGGCGGGAAGGGCCAGTTGAAATGTTATGCCTTTGACGGCGTCAGTGGCCAACTGCTTTGGGAGTGCAATGAGACGAACGTCAACAGTCTTTTCCTGTGGACGCATACGGGCCATTGGCTGGTTTATGCCGGGATCGGCGGGGATGAGTGCAGAGTGCTCGACCTTAGAACCGGTCAGCGGGTTGAAAGCGCTGATGAAGACATTTCCATCTTCAAGGCCGGCACGATGGGATATATGGCCGCGCATGAGTGGGAAGGCGCCGCGGAGATTATGTCCTTCTATCCATACGCGTCGGCTGTGTATGAACGAATTGGAAAGGGAGGCGATGTCTCGGTCAAAATAGGTGACTTGAATGCCACGGCTCCATGCGCTTTCGACGACACTCATGCGCTCTTGTCAAGAAAAGGGGGACTTGAGCTGAGAGACAGAAGGTCTGGCGAAATCATATGGACGAAGAATGGTAGTGAGGGCAGCGGGATAGCTGGTATTGCGGTGGGTTTTGGCATTGCGACGGTCTTACGAAAGCATCCGCCTCGCCTTGAGGCCTATGCCGTAACTTCAGGCGCGCCGCTCTGGAGCGTCAAGATGTCGCACGAGAGCATGGATTCGGGGATCTTTTCTGGTCCGATTTTAGGCGAAGGTTATATAGCACAGTGGCTTGGCGCGGAGAAGGGGATTGGATTTTTCTCATGCAAGGACGGCAATCTTGTGACCACGATCCCAGGTGGAGAACACAGCTATCTATCCTCTATCAAGAAGGGCCAGATTCTCATCAAGGTGCAGAGTGACGCTGTTTATGCTTATAAATTCGGAGAGCCGCAGCCGTTGTGGATGTTGAGCGCCCGATTTCCAAGCATCGAACAATGTGGCGATGCGTTGTTGGTAGTAGATCGGCTTCAGGGCCAGCTTGAACGGGTTGATTCACGTAGCGGCAAGATCGCTTGGCGTCTCGATATTAAGATGTACAAAGGCGATCCGTCTACCGGGGCGTGGCCTGCGAATCCCGTCCTCTCTAGCGACGGAAAATATATTGCCCTTTTCAACCACAACTCCATCGAGTTCATTGACGCGGCCAATGGCTCGTTGCTTGAGAAGATTGACAAGCGCGAAAACTTGCTTGGAGCCTGGCCTGATTTGGAGACGGACCGTGTACTGACTATTGACACCGGTTCTGGAGCCAAGTTTCATCATAAGCAGTTCCCGGGTGGTCCCATCTGCTGTAGAGGATTCGGTGCGACATGTACACCGGATGCTGGCTCGCCTGAACTTCCCATGTTCGAAAACATCTGTATTGCCCAAAAACGTGTGTATGTAAGCTCAGGCAGGGATATCATTGCAGTGGAAAATCCCTGCTCGGGGGCAAGCCGGACCTCTCCAGAGCAAGTTGATGGCATTGCCAATTTTAAGGAGGAACTTCAGCGCTTCTTTCTTACATGGAACGCATCGGCAAGCTTTTGAGCGCTCATGTGAGCCGGCGCAGACAGTTAAATATTGGACGAACGTCTCGGCGCTAAACCTCGGCAGTTGAGGGATTACGCCTACTTGCAGTTGCTCTGTTTGCCTTCAGGCACCTGTAGGAAGGAGTTGTCCTTCCAGAGGATGTCGTCCTGGTAGCAACTGGTAGTGACGTAGTCCTGGGGTATCCCCTCGTCTCCCTGTTTGCCGTCAGAGCCCATGCTCATAAGGACAAAAGAGGAGGCGTCCTTGTTGGCGCCGTAAAGGTAAGGGTTGCCCCAGCCGTCTGCCTTGGGAAGCTCCTTCATGTAATTGGGAACGAGGTAACTCTGGAGAGCGTCAATCGTTCCCAGGCCGTATGTTTCGGTTTCGCTCTGGTTAACGGGAGGATAACTCCCAGTGTCGGTATGGTAAGACAGAATCGCCGTCGCCAGTGTCTGGATATCAACTACGCTTCTTCTTTGGCGGGCTAGCTCCTTCGCCTGCACGAAATTGGGAATCGCGATGGCGGCGATGATTCCAAGCACGCAAACGCCTATGAGAACAACCGCGATGATCACGAGCGTTATGACGATGATCTTGCCGCTCTTCTTGGCGGGCTGAACCTGCGCTTGAGGCGGAGCGGCGGGCGTCGCCGGAGCGGGCGGAACTTGAGCCGGAGGCCGTGGAGCCTGAAAAGGAGGGGAGGGCGGTGGCTGGACCAGTGGTGGCGCAACGGCCGGCCGCGGTTCTTCCTGAACCTTCGGGGCTGAAGCGGCCGGTTGGGCGGGCGCCTGCTGGGATGGCTGGGGCGTTGGCTCGCTGGGGCGGGAAGGCGCATCCGGCGCCGGCGTCCCGCACTCGATGCAAAATCTTCCGCCATCGGGGTTATCCGTCTTGCAGCTAGGGCAGCTCCAGCTCATCGCGCTCCTCCATCGGACAACGGCAATTTACCGTTTTACGGCAAGGTTGTCAATCGAACAGATGCAAAAAGGGCCGGAGCAGCGCCCCGGCCCTTGAAAGCCAAATCGAAGCGGCGTCTTAGAAGATGCGTCCGCTCACTGGAATCACAATGACCTTTTTGTTGGTCTCGATGGTTACTTTTCCGTTAAACTCGCCCTCTTTCACTTTCTTCGCGTCCAAGTGGATCTTGATGCTGTAGCGCTGGTCGGGCGTCGTGGCTTCGGAGGTCACGGTGAGGAAAGGCACCGACGATACGACCTTGTTGATCTTCAGCTCGGGACCGGTCTCGAAAGCGACGGTGACCAGCTTGTTCAGGGCCGGGTCTTCCTGGTTCTGCATGATGTAATCCTTGCTGAGGCCGGGGAAGACGACTTCCTTGGGATAGACGGTCAGCGGCTCGCGCACGGTGCCGAAAACGTTGAGGTTCAGCGTCGGGGCTTTGGGGTGAGTCGTGGTCAGGACGAACCTGCCGGTGATCGGCCCGACCGGATAGTTGGCGGGAACGGTGACGTTGAAGTGGGCGGTGAGGCCGTCCTTCTCCATCGTCACGTTGTACTTCAGGTTGGTGTCCTCGGTCTGGACCTGGGTGATCTTGAAGGGGGTGTTGTCTTCTGAATGAATCGTGAAGTCCTTCTCGACTGGCTGGCCTTCGAAGATCAAGCCGCACTGCTGGTTGTCGGAGGGCAGGATGTTCAAAATCGCCTTCACGTCGGCCTTGATCGTCAGTTGGAAGTTCTGCATCGCCGGGTCGTTGGTGAAGACCTGGATTGTTTTGACGATGGGCCCCTGGTAAGCCTGAGTGTTCACGGTCGCCTTGATCTTACCGGCCTTGCCAGGCTGGATCTCGTGGTCGAATTCGGCCACGGTGCAGCCGCACGACGGCTGGACCCGCAGAAGCTGCAGGACGCCTGCACCCTGGTTCGTGATGTCGAACTCGGCCTGAACCGGGCTTCCCTTGGAAATCGAGCCGGCGTCGAATTCGGTCTTGCTTATGACCATCTTCGGCGGCTTTTCGTTGCCCGTGGCCTGCTGTGGCTGGCCTTGGTTCGCCTGCGGCGGCTGCTGCGGCGGCGGTACCAACGGCTTGATCTTAAATTGCCCCGGCGGCGGTTGTGGGGGTGGCGTCTGAGCGAGACCTGCCAACGCAAAAGCCATCAAGGCTGTTCCAAGAAGGATTGCAACGCTCTTTCTCATTCGAATGCCTCCTTATAAGAAACCAAGATTGAAAGATACGACTGGCAAAGGATTTTGTCAACCAGGCCAATATGGCACCGCATCATCTCAGCGGGAGCCCCACCCCAATTTTTCGCGAAGAAGGGCGAAGTAGTCGCGCCGTGGAAGGCCTACGAGGGCGACCGACTGTCGCGACCTCTCGATGACCACCTTGTCGCCCGACATCAGCGGCTGGCCCGATTGGCCGTCGGCCGTCAGATAGACTTTCTCCGAGTTGGCCAGAAGCGTTATGCAGACTGGCTCGGCGGCGTCGAGTATGATCGGCCGCATCGTGAGAGTGTGGGGACAGAGGGGCGAAAGAATTATGGCGTTCAACCCTGGGACGAGGATCGGCCCGCCGGCGGCCAGGTTGTACGCGGTCGAGCCGGTCGGCGTCGCCACGATAAGGCCGTCTGCCCTCATGTCCGTCAGCCACCGCCCGCCCGCCTCGACGCGGAAGTGGGTGATCCTAGCCAGCGCGGCCTTCGTCACGACGGCGTCGTTCAGGCAGTGGAAGACCTCGATGGTCTTGTCCTCCCTGATGAGAGATGCGGTCAGCATCATCCTTCTCTGGATGACCGCCTTGCCGCTCTCGAAGGCTTCGAGCGCCTGAATCATCTGGTCAACGGTGATCTCGGTCAAAAATCCCAAGTGGCCGAGGTTCACTCCAAGGATCGGCACGTCCCTCTTGTAAACGTGGCGGGCGGCGGAGAGAAGCGTGCCGTCTCCCCCGAGAACGACGATCAGGCCGCACCGCTCCGGCATCTCGGAGCGCTCGGCCGTCGGCCGCTTCTTGCCTGAGACCATTTCGCTCGAGGCGGGATCGAGCAGCGCCTCGTGGCCCGCCCCGTCAATCCACGATAAAAGCTTTTCGAGCGTCGGCCTCGCGAGGTCGGGCTGGGGCTTGGTGATCACGCCAACGGTCTTCACTTAGGCGCTCCCTTCTTGCCGGGCGCCAGGAGAATGAAATACTCCTGGTTCCCCTTCGGGCCTTTCAGGCGGCTCTTTGCCACTCCCTCGACAGTATACTCCATGAGCCTGGCCGCCGCCGCCACCTCCTCG
>DAHXMK010000201.1 GCA_027365515.1 Candidatus Aminicenantota bacterium | reverse complement strand
GAGGACCAGGCGATGCTCATAATCGGCGATCAGGCGCTGGACCTTCCGGTGCATTTAAAAAATTGCCGGCGGATGGACCTCGCGGGGCGATGGGCCGCCGAAACGGGGCTGCCATTCGTTTTCGCCGTCTGGGCCGCGAGGGATGCAGAAGTAGCGGCCCAGGCGCGGCCGATCCTGCAAAGCTCGTACGACTACGGCAGAAAGCGCATCCGCGCCATCGCCCGCGACTTTTCGAGCCGCACCGGCTTCGACCCAGCGAGCGCCGAAGATTACCTTTCCAACCACCTTCATTACGAGCTGGGCGAGCCGGAGTTCAAGGCGCTCGGCCTTTTCCTGCGCCAGGCGTTCGGAAAGGAGATCAACGGTGGCCGAATCTCGGCGTGACTCCGCCGCTTCATCCGCCATCGCCAAGGCATTCGGCGGAGAGCGCCTCTCGCCGGAAGAGGGCGAGGCGCTGCTTACGTCCGCCGGCTTTCTTGACCTTGGAAGGGCGGCGGACCTTGCCAGGGAACGCAAACACCCCGAAGGCGCCGCCACCTACATCGTTGACCGCAACATTAACTACACCAACGCCTGCGTCTCCAACTGCCTCTTTTGCGCCTTTTCCAGAAAGCCAGGCAGCGCGGAAAGCTACCTCCTGGGAAAGGATGAACTGCTGGCGAAGGTGAAAGAGACCGTCGAGCTAGGAGGTACGGGAGTCCTCCTGCAAGGCGGGCACAACCCGGAATTGCCGTTTTCGTTCTACGAGGAGATGCTCCGGCTTCTTCGCCGCGAGTTCCCCGATGTCCACCTCCACTGCTTTTCTCCGCCGGAGATCGTCTTCTTCTCGGCGCTTTACAAGATGAGCGTCTCCGAGGTCATCGCCAGGCTCAAGGAGGCCGGGCTGATGAGCATTCCCGGCGGAGGGGCGGAGATCCTCTCCGACGACGTCCGCCCGGCGATGGCTCCAGGCAAGGCGACTGTAACACAGTGGCTGGGCGTGATGGAGGAAGCCCACAAGCAGGGCCTCAGGACGACGGCGACGATGATGTTCGGCTCGATCGAAAAGCCGCGCGACATCATCGTCCACCTCGACCACCTTCGCCGCCTGCAAGACAAAACGGGCGGTTTTACGGCTTTTATTCCATGGACCTACCAGGAGAACGACGACCTGCCGCTGCCCTCCGCCAAGGCCACCGGGGTTGACTATCTTCGAGTCCTGGCCCTTTCCAGGCTCTACCTGGACAATTTCGACAACATTCAGGCGAGCTGGGTGACGCAAGGGCTCAAGATGGGACAGGTCGCGCTCCACTTCGGCGCCAACGACATCGGCTCGGTGATGATCGAGGAAAACGTCGTGTCCGCGGCCGGCTGCCGGAACCGGACCAACGAGGCCGAGCTTCGCCACGTCATCGCCGAGGCGGGCTTCATCCCCCGCAAGCGGCGCACTCTCTATGAGCCGGCGTGATTGAAGGCAAAGGGAGGCAAGCGGACGCGGAGTTGTCCAGGTTGGCGAACTGGACACTACGGTTCAATGGATTTATAACGCCTCCTTTTTCATAGACCAAACGCTCTCGTTTTCGCCTACCCTGCCGCCGCCTCATCCCTCCTCCGCCGCAAATATGCTAGACTGGCCTCCTTCGGGAGGCGCGGGCCGTGAAAAACATCGGCATTCTAATTTCAGGGCGGGGATCCAACATGGTGGCGCTACTAGACGCCATGGACCAAGGCGCTCTTTCCGCCCGCTGCGCGCTGGTAATCTCAAACGTGCCCGACGCGCCGGGCCTAGCGCTCGCTTCGGCGCGGGGTGTCCCCACGATGGTCATCAACCACAAGGAGTCCCAAAGCCGCGAGGAACACGACGTGAGGATGGTTACGGCGCTGGTATCCGCCGGCGTCGAGATCGTCTGCCTCGCCGGGTACATGCGCCTCCTGTCGCCCATCTTCATCAGGGCGTTTCACAACCGCATACTGAACATCCACCCTGCGCTGCTGCCCGCCTTTCCGGGGCTTCACGTCCAACAAAAAGCGCTGCTTCATGGCGCGCGGTTTTCCGGCTGCACGGTTCATTTCGTTGACGAGGAGTGCGACC
>DAHXMK010000193.1 GCA_027365515.1 Candidatus Aminicenantota bacterium | reverse complement strand
TAGGACCGGAGCCAATGAAAAGGCGGTGGAATTGGCGAGGAAGGGGCTGTCGTTTCCCACGAGCGACCCTAACGCCGCCGGCAACCTCCAGTGGGTGCTGGGGCAGGCCTACAAGGGATTGAAACAGTACGACGCCGCGCTGTCGGCAACCCAGGCGGCGATAGCGGCTCAGCCGCAGGACGAGGCGAACTACAGGCTCCTGTGCGAGATATACAGCGCAATGGAGCGTTATGGCGATGCTATTACGGCGGGCAAGCGCGCCCTGGAATTGAAGCCAACCCCTGCCGGTTACTCGACGCTCGCCTCGTGCTATTACAGCAAGGGCGACATGGACGGCGCTCTCGACAACCTCCGCAAGGGCCTGGCCCTCGCTCCCCAGGACGGCAACATGCTGATGGGGGTCGGCCGCGTCTACGTGGAGAAGATGGACTTCAAGAACGCGGCGGCGGCCTATCAGAAGGCGCTCGACGCCAAGCAGCAGTACGCGGACTTCTGGATCGCCTTCTGCGATTACTGCGCCGGGGACTACGACCAGGCGCTTTCCATCGCAAAGACGGGGCTTGCCGGCGCGGAGAATGGGCGCATCGGCATCAGCCTGACGCTTAACGCGCAAAATGCGATAGCCGTTGCATCGGTTGCGCCGGGAAGTCCCGCTGACGAGGCGGGACTCAAAGCCGGTGACTATATTTGGGAGATTGACGGGAGGCACACAACGAAAGGGGTGCTCCATCTGGAGCCACTGATGACGATGGAAGAGGCGCAGAGAGCCATCTCGGGACTGCCCGGCACCACGGTCAAGTTGAAATTCTTCAGGCCAAGCAAGGTACTTCCGATCGAGCGGTCCATCACGAGGAAGGTCCTGGCAGACGTGGACTCCGCTCCCCTTTACAGCATCGCTTCGCTGGCCTTGAGAAGCAAGGGGGACTTCGACCAGTCGGTCGAGATGGCACAGAAGGCGGTGAGCCTCGACCCGAAGGCCCTCCTCTCCCAATTGCCATTCGGGCTTGCGTTGTACGAAAAAGGGCGCTTCGATGATGCATTGAAGGCCCTCCAGACTTCCGGAATGACCACGACGATCCTCTTCATGACTTACCATGACCGCCTCGCCTCCGCGCTCTGTTACGCGAAGAAGGGGGACATGGCGAAGGCCTCGGACATTTACCTCGAACTGGCGGACAAGCTGAACCCGAACGACGTTCCTTGCTGGAAGGACAGGGAGGCGCTCCTTGCACTGCTCTCCCCGGCCATCCAGAGCCACCTCGACGCGGCCAAGAAGCTCGAAGCGGAGGGCAAATACGCCGACGCGCTTCCCGAATACGCGCGGGCGGTCAAGTTCGCGGCGAACGACAAGGACGCCGCCGCTCTCCGGTCAGCGATGTTCTCGGCCGCCTCGAAAATGCCGACCCCACCAGAGCTTCCAGAAGACGCGCGCGAGCGGGTCGTTAGGGGGGAAGCGCTGATCAAGGACGGCGATCTAGTGGCGGCTT
Organism: Candidatus Aminicenantota bacterium; assembly: GCA_027365515.1. Lineage (GTDB taxonomy): Bacteria > Acidobacteriota > UBA4820 > UBA4820 > DSQY01 > JAEMPZ01. Next base: position 2,415 of record DAHXMK010000193.1, on the reverse strand, counting down.
CCAAGGAATTCGGCGAAGCAATTAAGCTCGCCCCCTATATGCCCAAACTTTATTACAACGCCGCGCTTTTGAACGGGCAGGTGAAGAACTACCCTGAAGCGATCAGGCTCATGAACATCTACATTCAAGGCGCGCCCGATGCGCCGGACGCGAGGGCCGCGAAGGACGAGATCATAAGATGGAAGCTGGAAATCGAGCGGCAGAGCAAGTAGCTGGAGCGAGCCGCGTGCAATGAACGACGAAAGAAAAACCGGCCTTGACGGACGGGCCATGAAAGGACAAGCCGTGAGAAGACTAAGCCACCTCTTGCTCTGCATGTTCGTGTTGACGCTCGTTTCAGCCCCGGCCATGGCCGGATTCATTCAAGCCATGGCCGCCGTCCATTTCCAGCAGGGCCAGAAGGCCTTCAGCGCCGGGGATTTCGACAAGGCGATAAAGATATGGACCGAGCCGAGCGTTCAGAATGTTTACAAGAACGATCCCACGTACTGGGGCATGGTGTGCCAGGCTTACAGGGGCGCCAAGCAGTACGACAAAGCGGCCGAGATGGCGCAGAGAGGGCTCGCTCTTCAGCCGCAGGATCCGAACGCCATAGCCCAACTGAACGCCATGCTCTCCGTGGTCTACAGGGAGATGGGAAAGCCGGACATGGCCGTCAACCCGGCGCAGGCGGCCATAAACGCGGCGCCGAAAGAGCCGATGGCCTACCTGGTCCCGGGGGCGGCGCTCCTCGACCTGAAACAATACAAGAATGCCGAGACGGCCGCTCTGCGCTCGCTAGAGATAAAGCCTTCCGGCGACGGCCTCGCGGTGCTGGGCATCGCCCACATGCACATGGGACTCGTGAAGGGCGCCCTCCAGAACTTCACGATGGGCCTTGGCTACGACTCGAAGAACGCCAACCTGCTGAGAGGCGTCGTGGTGGCGCAGTTGTCGCTCTTCAACCTGAGCGCGGCAATGGACGCGGCCAGAAACGCGGCGGCGGCGGGCGTGCCGGACGCGCCCCTCTATGAAGCCTTCGTCCAATACTATCAGGGCGACACCCAGGCCGCTTTCGACAGGATCAACGCCTTCATATCGTCCATGGCGAAGCCTGGAAAAGATGACGCGGTTGACTTCGGGCTCAGGTCGCTTCTGTACGGGGCCAAGGGAGACGCCGCCAAGGCGCTTCAGGACGCCCAGCAGGCAAGAACGCTGGACGCCACGGCCTTCTCCTCGGGGTACGCGATGGGGTTCGCCCAATATGCGAACGGACACTCGCAGGAGGCCCTGGCCGCTTTCGACGACCCCCAGCTGGTGCCTCCGATCATGCCTTTCACCCAGACCCACCTTCAAATCGGCCGCGCCCTCTGTTACGCCAAGATGGGCGACATGGAGAAGGCCGCCGCAACTTATTTTGCCGTCTCGGGCGACGTGAACAAGGCCTGCGTCCCGATGTGGCGGGACAAGGAAGCGCTGACGGCTCAGTTCGAGCCCCTCGTCCAAGCGCACGCCGGCAATGCCAAGAAGCTGGAAGCCGACGGCAAGTACGCCGAATGCCTTGCCGAGTACGCGCAAGCTCTCGGGTTCGCCGATGGCAAGGAGGCCGATGACCTGCGCGCAGCGGCCTTCTCGGCCGCGTCCAAAATGCCAACGCCGCCGGAACTTCCGGAGGAGGCCCGCGTGCGCGTCGTGAGGGCCGAAGCGCTCATCAAGGACGGCGACCTCGCCTCGGCCTCCGCCGAGTACAACAAAGCGATCCGCCTTGCCCCCTACATGCCGAAGCTTTACTACAACTCGGCGCTGTTGAACGGGCAACTGAAGAATTACCTGGAGGCGATAAGGCTTATGAACGTCTATCTCCAGGGCGCGCCTGACGCCCCCGACGCCAGGGCGGCCAAGGACGAAATCATCAGATGGCAGCTCGAAATCGAGCGGCAGGACAAGAAGTAGCGGCCGTTGCTCGCATAAGGCCGAATGCCGTAGGGGAGCGGCGTCTTTCCCGCGCCCCGCGGGCGAAGCCCGGCGGGGCGCTCGGTTTGTCCTTTGGACCGGGCGCCCTCCCGTTCGCATATCCGCGCAATGCCGACGGGCGCCGCCGCTTCGCGGCGGCACGAATCCGCTTTCAAGCCGTATCGAAGCGTTCATCCGCGAATTTAATCCGCTTTACGCTTCTCCCCGCCTCGTTCAGCGGTTTCTGGCCAAGTTCCTTGGCCGCCCATCGGCCTTGCGGAAGTCCATTCGCATTTGTCATTGCGAGCGGAGCGAAGCAATCTCTTCCCACCCCACCCTTTTGGACGCCGGCGGCGTCGGACCTATAGCTGCGTTATGCTTCGGCGTACGGCAGCTCCGAGTACATCAAGTACGAGTCGCTGCCTTCCGCCTCGCCTGCCTTGCTCTAGGCCCAACGGCGCCGGGACGGCCGCACTTCGTGCG
>DAHXMK010000175.1 GCA_027365515.1 Candidatus Aminicenantota bacterium | reverse complement strand
ACGACGATAGCCAGGCTGGCCCAAATCCACACCAAGCGCCCGTTTGAGGGATTGTCGGCGGTTCTCTCCACGGTGAAGGAGGTCCGCGAGGTGATGGAGCGCGCCCGCGAAGGATGGCGCTCAGGCGATTCCCCGACGGTGCTTTTCGTGGACGAGATCCACCGGTTCAACAAGGCACAGCAGGACGCCTTCCTTCCCTACGTCGAGGAGGGTTCCGTCATTCTTCTTGGCACGACGACCGAAAATCCCTCTTTTCATTTGACCAGCGCGCTCCTAAGCCGCTGCCGCGTCGTGACCCTGCCGCCGCTAGATGAAGCGCGGGTGCTAGAAATACTCGAACGGGCGATCGGCGGCGACAAGGCGCTCGAAAGCTCGGGGCGCGAAATTCCCGGCGAGGTGCTCGCCGAGCTGGCGCGCATGGCGGCCGGCGACGCGAGGTTCGCACTCAACGCGCTCGAAGCGCTCGTCCTTCAATATCCCAAGGAGAAGGCGCTCGACGCGAGGAGCGCCCGCGCGTGGCTGACGAGCGGCCGCGTGGTCTATGACTGGGGCGGCGAGGAGCACTACAACCTCATCAGCGCGCTTCACAAGTCAATCCGCAACAGCGACGCCGACGCCGCGCTCTACTGGCTTTTCAGAATGCTCGAAGGCGGGGAGGACCCGCTCTTCATTGCGAGGCGAGTCGTGAGGGCCGCCTCGGAGGACGTAGGCAACGCCGATCCCCGCGCTCTAAGGCTGGCGCTAGACGCCAAGGAGGCCGTTGACTTTCTCGGGATGCCGGAGGCCGAGCTAGCACTGGCGCAGGCCGTTGCCTACCTCTCCGCCGCGCCGAAGTCCAACAGGATCTACGAAGCCGCGTCGGAGGTGAAATCCGACCTCAGGGGCGGCCACCGCTACCCGGTCCCATTGCATCTGCGCAACGCGCCGACGAAGCTGATGGCCGAGTCGGGCTACGGCGACGGCTATCGCTACGCCCACGACGAGCCGGAAAGCGTCGCCGACATGCGATGCCTTCCTGACAAGCTCGGCGGAAGGCGCTACTATTATCCGAAGGAGACGGGCATGGAGGCCAGGATAAAGGAATGGCTCCAGCTCTGGGAGGAGAGGCGCGCCAGGCGCGCGAGGAACGGCGGGAATGAAAATGAAAAGTAGATGGAACTGGGCCTTCGCCGTGTTCTCGCCGCTTCTTATGCTTGCGCCGCTTTCCGCCAGCGCGCAGCGGCTTCTCGTCTTTCCGCTCGCTCAGTCGCAAGGCCCCGATTCCGCGAAGTGGCTTGGAATGGGGCTGGGCATCGCCATCCACGACGCCCTAGCCGTTTCGGGCGTCCCCGAAATGCCGATGGAGGACCTGCTCTCGTTTTACGACCAGGAGGGGCTCGTGCAGCAGCCGAGCTTCACGCTCGCGGCGGAGCTCGCGCTCGCCAGGCAGCTCGGCGCCGGCTCCATCGTCACGGGAAGCTACTCCGTCGCCCAAGATTCCGTCACGGCAGAGATTCAGCTCATATCAATGAACGGCGACCCGGTGCGCAAGGGCCAGTGGACGGAGTCCGCGGGCTTGAGGGACCTTTGGGACATGACATCCCGGTTGAGGGACCACCTCCTGCCGGTCCTTGGAAAAAGCCCGGCCAAGGAGGCTCCGGTCAAGCCGGAGGCCTTTGAAGCTTACATCAGGGGCCGCATCGCCGACGACCAGACGGTCAAGGAAGTCTATTTCCGAAAGGCCGTCGAGATCGAGCCTGACTACGACGACGCCTGGTGCTACCTCGCCAAGCTGCTCTTCGACTCCGACCGCGTGACCGAGGCGCGCTCCATATTGGATAAGCTCCGTCCCAAAAACTACGCGAAAGCTTACATCGGCCTCTGCACCCTCGGCCAGATCAAGCTCGAAGAGGGCGCCATGGGAGAGGCCAGGTCCCTTTTCGAGGCGTCGCTGAAAAAGGGCGAGAGCGCGCAAGCGCACATCGGGTTGGCCAAGCTCCTCGTCCGCCAGAAGCGCCTCGGCGAAGCGGCGCGCGAGATCAAGATAGCCAGGAGCTTCGGCACCGACCAGGATGACATTGACCAGGTCTCTTCCGAGCTTGAGCGGCTGAAGGCGCCCGCGCAACAGCCTCAGCCGGAAGGCGCAGCCGCCCAGCCGCCCTCTCCACAACCCTGATGTCCCGGGAGCCTCGTAAATACAGGATCGTCACGCTGGGCTGCAAGCTCAACCAGCACGACTCCGCCGTGATGGCGTCCCATCTCGGCGGCGAGGCCGGCGAGGCCCGCGAAGGCGAGCAGGCCGACGTGGTGGTAATCAACACCTGCACTGTGACCCACAAGGCCGACGCCGAGGCGAGGCGCCTCATTCGCAAACTCAGGAGGGAGAACCCGAAAGCACTCCTGTGCGTCACCGGGTGCGGCGCCAGAAGGGACGCGGCCTCTTTCGCGGACATGCCGGAAGTTGACCGCCTGCTTGCCGGGAACGGCGAAGCCGCCTGCTTCCTCTCGAATCTCGCCGGAGAAGGATCGGCTTGTCAGTCTCCCGTTCCTCCCTTCTTCTTCGGCCGCACGCGGGCGATGCTCAAGATACAGGAGGGGTGCAACCTGCGCTGCTCCTACTGCATAGTCCCAAAGGTGAGAGGCAAATCCCGCTCGGTTGATCCCGCCGAGGCGGAGGCCGCGCTTCGGCGCCTCCTGGACGCAGGGTTCAAGGAGATAGTCCTCACGGGAATCAACACCGGCGCGTACGGAGACGGCCTTGCTGGAAACCGCCTCGGGCTCGACGGCCTTCTCGAACGGCTCCTTTCCATCGAAGGCGATTTCAGGCTGAGGCTCAACTCGCTGGAACCGAAAACGATCACCGCCGGCCTTGTCTCCGTTATTTCATCGAGCCGGGGCCGCCTCTGCCGCCACTTGCAGGTGCCTCTGCAGAGCGGCTCCGACGCCGTGCTCGCGGCCATGCGGCGCAACTACCGCGCCGCCGCATACGCCTCCGTGGTTGAAAACCTTGCCGCGACAATTCCCGGAATTGGAATAGGCGCCGACGTGCTCGTCGGGTT
>DAHXMK010000148.1 GCA_027365515.1 Candidatus Aminicenantota bacterium | reverse complement strand
GCGTGCACTCCCCGGCCTGGAGGATGCTGCCCTGCTTCAAGGCTCCCCTTTTTTCCTTGGCTCCGTTCAGGAATGTGCCGTTCGTGCTGCCGAGGTCCTCGAAGACGATGACCGCCCCGTCAGCGGCGAGCTTCAGGTGCTTTCTCGATACGCCCCTGGCGCGAACTGGGATGTCGCACTCGGATGAGGAGCCGAGCACCCACTCCCCCGGAGTCTTGAGGCCATAGTGTATATCGGCGAGCCCGGGCAGGTGGATCACGAGCGTCTTCCGCAAGCCTTCCCCTTTATCATTTAAGCGCGCATCAGTTACGGCGAAGACGGGCGATCACTCCAGGTAGGTGTAGCCGTCGAGGCCGTCTTCGAGGAACTTCTTGATGGCCGCCGATTCCTTGATGGAAAGGCGCTTCTCCTCTATGCCGTCCTCGACCGCCCGCCTTATCGCGTTCATCACGTCCCGTTTCTGGTACTGCATGTATTCGAGAACGTCGCGGACTTTGTCGCCCTCGATCGTCTTGTCAATGCGGTATTTGTTCCGGCCGAGGATCGAGACGTGGACCGTGTTGGTGTCGCCGAAGAGGTTGTGGAGGTCGCCCAGCGCCTCCTGGTACGCGCCGACGAGGAAGGCGCCGACGTAGTAAATCTGGTTCTCCTGCATCTGGTGAAGCTCGATGGTGTTCTTGACGTCGTGCAGGTCAATGAACTGGTCCACCTTGCCGTCGCTGTCGCACGTTATGTCGGCGAGCGTCGTTTTTCTCGAAGGCTGTTCCTGAAGCCTGTGGATGGGACAGATCGGGAATAGCTGCTTTACGGCCCAGTGGTCCGGAAGGCTCTGGAAGACGGAGAAGTTTCCGTAGTAGGTGTCGGAGATGAAGCGGTCGAGGTTTTCGAGCTCGTCGGGCACGTAGTCAAGGCCGCGTATGATCTTGGCGATGCCGGCGCATATCAGGTAGAAGAGCCTTTCGACCATTGCCCTGTCCTCGAGGCTCATCATCCCCACGTTGAAAAGGGTGAGCGTCTCGTCGCGGATCTGGATCGCGTCGTGATAGCTCTCCTGAAAATTCTTGACGGTGAGGTTCTTGAGTATCTCGTTCAGGTTCAGCACCGGTTCGAGCGCGTCTTGAGGAACTTCGAGTTGGCGCTGCTCGTCAATGAGCTCGCTGGTTCCCAGGACGTTGAAGACGAGTATGGAGCTGTAGGCCACGAGCGCGCGCCCGCTTTCGCTGATGACGTCCGGGTGGGGAATGTTCTTCTCCTCGCAAATCTCGGCGATGGCCGAGATTACGTCGGAGGCGTACTCCTCCGCCGTGTAGTTGGCGCTCGATGAGAAGTTGGTCTTGCTGCCGTCGTAGTCAACCGCCAGGCCGCCGCCGACGTCGAAGTAGCGGATGTTGACGCCGACGCGCACCAGTTCGGCGAAGATGCGCGTTGATTCGCGCATGGCCTCCTTCACGCTCTGGATCGAGGTGATCTGCGACCCGAGGTGGAAGTGAAGAAGCTGGAGGCAGCCGGCCATTCCCGCCGCCTGAAGCTTCTCGACGGCGTAGAGGATCTCGGCGGCGAACAGGCCGAACTTGGACTTGTCGCCACCGGAGCCTTCCCACTTTCCGCGGCCGCGCGCAGAAAGCTTCGCGCGCACGCCGAGCGCAGGCTTGACCTTGAGCTTCTTCGCGTACTTGATGACGAGGTCAATCTCCGAAAGTTTTTCGACGACGATGATAACCTTGCGGCCCATCTTGGTTCCCCAGAGGGCCATCTGGATGTACTCGTCGTCCTTGTACCCATTGCAGATGATCGGGGCCTCGGGGTTGTCCAGCGTCGCGAGGACGATCAGAAGCTCAGCCTTGGTGCCGGCTTCGAGGCCGAAGGAGTAAGGCCGCCCGAACTCGACGACGTCCTCGACCACCTGGCGGCTCTGGTTCACCTTGACGGGATAGACGCCGAAATACTTGCCGCTGTAGTTGTACTCGTCTATGGCCTTGTTGAAGGCGATCTGGATTTCGTCAATGCGCTTCTTGAGGATGTCGGTGAACCTGATGAGCACCGGCGTGGCTATGCCCCTGAGCCTCAGGTCGTCGAGAAGGTCCTTCACGTCGAGCGATTTCTGCTTGTTCTTTTCGGGAAGAACGACGATGTGGCCCTTTTCGTTGATGTCGAAGAAGCCCTTGCTCCATTCAGTGATGTCGTAAAGTTCGCGCGACTCCTCGACCGACCATTTGGAGAGCGCCGTCGTTTCCTTCAGCTTGATCTTCTGCACCATCGTCGTCCTCTTTCGCGGCCAGAAGGCCCCTCGCCGGGAAGGCCGTTTGCTAATTGATACATGAAATGCCACGGGCGCGCAAGGGACGCGCGGCCGCGCCTGCCTAGCTTGTCATCTCGCGGCGTGCCGTATATGCTAATGATGATGGGCGATGGAGCCTTGCCGCACCGTTATCCGTTCTTGATGATAAGCCAGCGGGCCGGAAGCGCGGTGATATGTTTTTCCTCGAACGACGCGAGATGCCGCAGCGGCGAGGTGCCGGCGTGGGCGGTCGCGGAGGCGATGGCCCAGTTCGCCGGAATGGCCGTGGCGGCCGGCGGCGCTTCGGGAGGAAGCCTCGTCCAAATCAACCGCTTCCGCTGTCCACGGCCTCTCGCGGCCGGCGGCTCGTTGGCTCTCTCGGCCACGCTGGTGAGAAAGATGGGGCCGCTCGCGCGCGTAAGAGTGGCCGCGCGCTCCGGCGGAAGGCTCGTCGCCCTTGCGGTTCTGACGCTCAGGCTGGAGGAGGGCGCGTGAGGAGCGTGGCCGTCACCGGCATGGGCATCGTCTGCGGGCTGGGCGCCTCCCCCCTGGAGTTTTGGAGCGCGCTTTGCGAGGGGCGCAGCGCCGTGGCCGACATCGCCCGCTTTGAAGCCGGCGGAGTCAGAAGCCGCAAGGTGGCCGAGGCCGCCGCATTCCCTGAAGAGAATATTCCTCGAGAACTCTCCCGCGTTGACAAGATGGCGATTTACGCCGCGGTCCAAGCACTCGCAAGCTCCGGGCTTGGGGCGTGGCCGGAGGAGACCGGCGTCAGCGTCGGGACCGGCGTCAGCGGCCTTCCGGAAAACGAGGAGGCCTACTATAAACTCCTCGGCGGGGAGAGGCTGTCCCGCCACCTTCGGAATTTTCTCGGACACCTTCCCGCGACCACGGCCGACAACCTGGCCTCGTTCTTCAATCTTCGGGGGCCGAGGGCGAGCGTCGTCAACGCCTGTTCATCCTCGACGGCGAGCATCGGCCAGGCGTGGCTCTGGGTCGCCTCCGGCGAAGCCGAGTGCGCGCTGGCGGGAGGTGCGGACGCTTTGTCGAGGCTGACCGTCGGCGGGTTCAACTCCCTCCGCGTAGTCTCGATGGAGAGGCCGCGCCCTTTCGACCAGAAGCGCGACGGAATGGTTGTCGGCGAAGGGGCGGCGTTTTTCGTGCTCGAACCCGAGGAGCGGGCTTCAAGCCGTGGAGCGGATATCCTCGCGCTCATGGAGGGCTACGGGCTTTCGAGCGACGCCCACCACGCGACGCAGCCTCAGCCCGAAGGCGCCGGGGCGCTCGAATGCATGAGGCAGTGCCTGCTCATTGCCGGAAAGAGCGCCGATGATGTCGGCCACGTGAACGCCCACGGGACGGCCACCGTAGCCAACGACGGCGCGGAAGCGATAGCGATAGCAAGATTGCTTGGAGAAAGGGCGCCTCGCGTCCCCGTCGTCTCGATCAAGGGCGCCGTGGGACACTGCCTTGGCGCGGCCGGGGCGCTGGAGGCGGCGTCTGCTATCATGGCCATAGTGCACCAGGAGGTGCCGCCATGCGCCGGGTTTGAATCGGCGGGCCCAGGCGTGAAGATTCATGTCCCGCGCGAGAGGGAGCGCGCCGAAATCCGCCACGCGCTTTCGCTGAACATGGCTTTCGGCGGCAACAACGCGGCCGTTCTCTTCGGGAGGCCAAGGTGAAGGGCCTTTGGGTGACGGGCATCGGCGCCGTTTCTCCTGCGGGATTCGATGTAGAGGCGCGGCCCGCTGTGGCTGGCTCGATGCGCCGCGTTCCTGAAGGGCTTCCCGTCAAGGAGGGCTTCCCTCCATCGGCCACCAGATGGCTCGACCGGCCATCGCTTTGGTGGTGCCAGGCCGCTTCGCGCGCGCTTCAAGGCTCGCCTTCCGAAAACTGCGGGCAGGTGGTGGGGCTCGGCTGGGGCTCGATCTCTCCCGTTCGCGAAATTGAAACCGCCGTCTTCCAACAAGGCTTCGCCGCTATGCCTCCGGCCACTTTTCCTTTCTCCGTCGGCAACGCCCCCGCCGGCCAAGCGAGCCTTTTACTGAAGCTTCACGGCGGCTGCGTGACTCTCAGCGCGAAAGAGGCCGCGGGGCTGGCGGCCATCGTGGAGGCCTGCCGCCTCTGCGAGGCCGGGCTGATGAAAGAGGCGGTCTCGGGCGGAGTTGACCACCTTGACTCTTTCCTTCTCGAAATCCTCCGCCACCTTCGCCCATCCGGCTCGGCGCCTCTCGGCGAAGGGGCCTACGCGTTGAGAATCACCGCCTCGGACAAAAGGCCGCCGTCCGCCATTTGCAGGATATCTGGGTGGAGCCAGGCCGGCGCGCCTTGCGAGCCGCACCGCTATCCGGAGGCCGCGCCGCTGTTAGACTCCATGGCCGTGAAACTCGAAAAGCGCTTCGGCCTCGACTTGTCGCTTCCCACCATGCTGTTCATGCCGGGCGAGATTCCGCCGCTTCGCGACTCGGCGCTCGAATGGGCAGAACGGCGCTTTCATGGGGCGAAGGTCACGGAATTTCAGGAAAGGCTCGGGGCGGCAAGGCTCCATCGCCCATCATCATTAGCATATACGGCACGCCGCGAGATGACAAGCTAGGCAGGCGCGGCCG
>DAHXMK010000147.1 GCA_027365515.1 Candidatus Aminicenantota bacterium | reverse complement strand
GGGCCGCGCGCGAGGTGCGCGGAGAAAAGAACAACGGCCAGACTAAGGGGCAGCCGTCGAGCCAGTCGGCGAAGATGGGGCTTCCGGTGGGCGGCGAGCGCGAGGGGGGGCAGCGCGGCCAGACGCAGGGCGGGCAGGCCGCCCCGAGCGTCCAGCCGCGTCCCGGCCAGCTCGGCGTCGGCGCGCAGTTGCAGCAGATGATGGCCGGGGCTATTCAAGGCGGATTCAACAACCCCAACGCCAGCCGCCTCAACACGGGAGACCTCTCATTCGACACGGCGGCGTGGGACCTCGGCCCTTACGCCCGCAAGGTACAGGAAAGGGTCCAGAGCAACTGGAGGACGCCCGAAGCACAGATGGTGCTCCGGCAGAAGGGGTGGGTGGCGATTCACTTCAACGTCCAGAAGGACGGTCGCATCACGGACCTTGAAGTGGTGCGTGCCTCCGGCATCCCGTCGTACGACCAGTCGGCGGTGGACGCGCTGCGTTCAAGCAACCCGCTGCCGCCGCTTCCGGACTTCGTCACCGTGCCGCAGATCGGCGGCCTGTTCCGCTTCTACTACAACCTGCCGACCGAGGAGTGACGCCGCGGCTTTGGCGGCGCAAAAAGAAAGCGAGTCCCCTTTCTTGTGATTTCTCGTATGGCCCGTAGCATCTTGATCTGGAGGAAGAGATGGCGACGATCGCGTTGAAAGGAAATCCAATTCACACATGCGGCTGTCTTCCGGCGGTTGGATCGAAGGCGCCGGACTTCAAGCTGACCAAAGGGGATCTGTCGGACGTTTCGCTCAAGGAGTTCGCCGGCAAGCGCAAGGTGCTCAACATCGTTCCGAGCCTTGACACCGGCGTATGCGCGGCTTCGGCCCGCCGATTCAACCAGGAGGCTTCCAAGCTGAAGAACGCCGTCGTACTGACGGTCTCGTGCGACCTGCCCTTCGCCCAATCGCGGTTCTGCTCGGCCGAAGGGATCACCGGCGTGGTGACCCTCAGCGAGCTTCGCGAACGGAAGTTCGGGGAGGACTACGGCGTCAGGATCGTTGATGGGCCGCTTGCCGGGCTGTTGTCCAGGGCGATAGTCATTCTGGACGAGAAGGACAGAGTGGTTTACACGCAACAGGTGCCGGAGATCACCATCGAGCCCGACTACGAAAAGGCGCTGGCCGCGCTGGCGTAGGCACCGCCGGCGAGATCGTCACTTGCCGCTCAGCACGGCCATGAACGTAAGCCCTTCCTGGGACGCTTCTATGCCGTGGGTGTGGCCCATCTTGCAGACGAAGGCGTCGCCCTCGGAGAGTTCAAACCTCTCGCCGTCCAGAAGGCCGAAACCGGTGCCTTTCGTGACGACGTAGAACTCCTCGTCGCCGTCGTGGAGGTGCTCTCCGATCGTCGTGCCAGGATCAAGCTCAATGAGCGAGATGAACCTGACGTTCAGAAGCGCCCCTTCCTCGATGTAGTTCGCCGCCAGCGCCTTGCCATGTCCTCCGCGGATTTTTTCCCTGCGGATAAATTTCAACTCCCTCTTTCTGATTATCACCGTCCCCTCCTTTCCAGCCGCGACCGGTCACTCCTTGGGAGGCTCCTCTTTCTTGGGCGTCGTGTCAAAGAGCCCCTGCAGCTGCTCGTTGATGTCCTGGGAAGCGAGCGTGGAGCCTTCGAGCGAGGAGATCTCCTGCTGCGTCGTCGAGGAGGAGGCGCTCAAGCTCATCGCGCGCGCCGGCGCGGCGGCCGACAGGGAGAGGCCCTACGTGCTGCTTTCGCTGGGAGCGGCCAAGCTTGAAAGGGGTGACTGCCGCGGGGCCCTGGGCGCGCTGGCGCAGGCGCGGAAGCAGCTTCCGGCCGAAGCGGCTTTGCTGCACTCGGAGCTTCTGGCCCTTGAGGCAAAGGCGTACGCCGGCTTGGGCGAAACCGAGAAAGAAGTCGTCGTCCTCTCCGAGCTTATGCAGCGAGACGCCGGCATGGTGAGAAGGTTTGGGCTGAGCCTGCCGTGTACCATAAGCGCGTCGGGCGGCGGCGCGGCATCCAAAGCGGCCGGCCTCTTGAATGGATCGCCGCGCCTGAGCGCGAACGGCGGCCCATTCCACGTCGTCGTCGAACAAACCTCCACCGGCGGGCTCCAGGGCGGCGTTGGCGGGCCGAACGGAGAAGTCCTCTCGCGATTC
>DAHXMK010000128.1 GCA_027365515.1 Candidatus Aminicenantota bacterium | reverse complement strand
ACCCTTCGAGAGCAGGGATCGAGGGGGGTGCTCCCTGGGGAAAGGGGGGCTGACCCTTCGGAACGGGCCTTTCGAGACCAGGGACAGCGGGGGCCTGTTCCTTGGGGAAGGAGAGGGTGTTCCTTCGGACAGGGGGGACTGATCCTTCGGAATATACCCTCCAACCCTCACGAATCGGCCTTTCAAGACCATTGACGGAGGAGCATGGCCGCCGGGACCGGAGGGCCTGATCCTATGGAAGATACCTTTCGGCCTACGGAACGGAGCCTCCGGCACCAAGTCACGCCGATTCCCTCACTAAGGGACATTACTCCCAATACCAAAGCCTGCCCGGTTCCGCCTTTGGAGCGGTTTTTTCGACACTAGAGCCTATCTCAGAAATAGGGTGGGCCGCGCGCGGAGCGCCGGGCGAGCAGGGCAAGGCGGCCGACCGACGTAAGGCTGGGTGCCTTTCTAGGGAGGCCAACACAGCCATGCGACGCCCGCCGCCCGCGCCCGAAGGGACGGGGCCATCCGGGCGCCTGGCTTTGTCAGCTCGCTCATCCGATGGCACCACATCGGCCTTCGCTCGCTTCCTTGCCATCCATCCCGGCTGGCCGCCGTCGCGGCCTCATCTTATTTTTGAGATAGGCTCTAGTGAAACCAGCCTTTGCGGCCGTGGCCACGGCGCCGCGAGACGGCGGCTTGCCCGATTTGCGCCAAGAGCGCCAGCGGGTTATAATCACATTCGGAGATGGCGTTCTCCCAAAACCGCCGAAAGGCTAATGACGCCTGCCATTTAAGAATGGAGGCGTCTGATGGCATTGTGGGAAAGCGCGTGTATCTGGTTCGGGCTGGCCTTCGCCGCCAGCCTTGTCTCGCGAAAAATCGGGCTTTCGGTTGCGCTGGTCGAGTTGCTCGTGGGCATCGCGGCGGGCAACTCCTTCCGTCTTGAGATTACCGGCTGGGTGACTTTTCTCGCGGCCGTGGGCGCCGTGGTCCTGACCTTTCTCGCTGGCGCGGAGCTGGAGAGCAAGGTGCTGAAGCTCTACTGGAAGGAGAGCTTGATCCTCGGCGTCGTCGGCTTTTCGGCCCCCTTCGGCCTCGCGTGGGCGGTCGCGCAACTGTTCCTCGGCTGGGACCTAAGGGCGAGCCAGCTCGCCGGAATCGCCCTCTCAACCACCTCGGTCGCTGTGGTCTATGCCGTCATGGTCGAGACGGGCCTTAACGAGACCCCCATTGGAAAGCTGGTACTGGCGGCCTGCTTCGTCAACGACCTTGGAACCGTCATCATGCTGGGGCTAATCTTCACGCACTTCAGCGGATGGTTCTACGCCTTCGCAGGCATAACGATTCTGGCCCTGCCGTTCCTTCCGGCGGCCACCCGTTGGCTTCTCAAGAAGGTCAACAGCCATCCCAGCGAGCCGGAAGTCAGGTACCTGCTCCTGCTCCTCTTCGGGGCGGGACTGCTCGCATCGAAGGGGGGGAGCGAAGCGGTGCTTCCGGCTTACCTGATAGGGATGGTCCTGGCGGACACCTTCCTGCAGAGCAAGGAACTCGTCCGAAGACTGAGGGCCTCCACCTTTGCCTTCCTCACTCCCTTCTATTTTCTCAAGGCTGGAAGCCTCGTCTCGCTGAAGGCGGTTTGGGCTAGCATCGGGGCCGTGCTTCTGCTCTTCGCGGCGAAGAGCGCGGCGAAGTTCTTCGGCCTCTGGCCGTCGGGCGGGCTCCTGGGGCTCAAGCCCAGGGCCAACTTCTACAACACCTTCATGATGAGCACTGGCCTTACCTTCGGCACCATTTCGTCACTCTACGGCTTGAACCACGGCATCATCACGAGGGCGCAATATTCGATCCTCGTGGTGGTGGTCATCATGACTGCGATCATTCCCACGTTGATAGCGCAGGCTTTTTTCGAGCCCAAGGGAGAAGAGCGGAACAATTTCCTGAGGGCCGGAAAGGCCACGGAAAGGAGACGGAGATGAGAAACATCCTCGTGGCTTTCGATGGTTCTACGGGCGCGGAACTGGCGCTGGAAAGGGTCGCCATCTTCGCCGAAAAGGAGGCGAACATCCACCTCCTGGCGGTCGGCAGGGTTCCAGAATATGCTGAAACAGTGAGCGAAGTGGACGAATCGAAAGAAGCGGCGGCGCACCATTACGAGAAAGCGCTCGAACGGGCCGCGAAAAAGCTTGCGTCGCTGGGCCTTCGCGTGGAGACGCACATTGACTACGGCAAGCCGAGCGAGGTGATCGTCAGAAAGGCCGAGGAGCTAGTGACCGACCTGATCGTGGTCGGAACGAACCAGCACTCCGCCTTCATGCGGAGGGTCGTTGGCGCGACGGCCGACAAGATCGTTGATTCCGCGCACTGCTCCGTCTTGGTGGTTAGGCCGAGGATACTGCCCGGCGGCGCGCGATAAACGCGGCCGTGCTTCCTGTAGGAGCGCGCGCGAGGCGGTTGCGCTTTGCTGGCGGGATGGCTAGAATCATGGCAGGCGAAGCGCCGCGCGCCGAGGCAGCGGCCATCGCCTTTTGAAAGGCGATGGCGTTCGCCTGAACCGCCCGCGTGGCTGATGACGCCTCACCCTTGAGAGGGAACCGGTGGTGGCGCTTTCGGCGCGGCTTCTCAAAGACGTGGCGCGGGAGTTCATCGCTCTCGCCTCGCTCCACGGCGAGGGGCTTGTGGACGAAGGCGTCCACTGCCTACCAGAGCGCCTCGAAAAGGGGCGGCTCACGCTCGCCATCCTCGGCCAGTTCAAGCGCGGCAAGTCCACGCTGATCAACGCGCTCCTGGGCGCGCCCGTCATGCCCGCCTCCGTTCTTCCGCTGACCAGCGTCGTCACCTCCGTCCGATACGGCTCGGAACCGAAGCTCCTGATCCGCTTCCTCGATGGAAAGGAGCACGAGGCGCCCGCCGGCGACCTCGCCCTCTACGTGACCGAGGAGCACAACCCCAAGAACGAGAAGCGGGTGGCGTGGGCAAGGGTGGACTGGCCCTCGCCGTTTCTGGAAAGGCACGTGCGCGTCGTCGACACGCCAGGCGTCGGCTCCATTTACGGACACAACACCGAAGCCTCGGAGTCTTTCCTGGGACAGCTCGACGCCGCGGTCTTCGTCCTGGGGGTGGACCCGATTCTGACGGAGACGGAGCTTCAGTGGC
>DAHXMK010000113.1 GCA_027365515.1 Candidatus Aminicenantota bacterium | reverse complement strand
GGGCCGGCGAGAAGCTCTCCAGCGCCACCTTTGTTCCCGTAAAGGATGCGCCGAATAGGACCGCCATGCCGATGACGGCCAGCAGAGCCTTGTAGTCGGGGCGGTTCATTTGGTGAGGGCCTTGAGAAGCAGCGAGAGCTTTCGCACCCTCTCCGCCCTGGCCGCGGCGTCAACCGGCGGCTGTCCGGGCTTCGTCTTCAAGTAGGGAACGGGGTCTTCAACTCCGGCCTGCGCGAACCCTCTAAGCCTGAGGGCGCACGAGTCGCACGCGCCGCACGCCCGGTCGTTTCTGGCGTAGCAGGACCACGTGGCTTCGAGGGGGAGCCCCATCGCAAGCGCCGCCTTCACGATCTCGGCCTTGGTCATGTTGACTAGCGGAGCCACAACCTCGATCTTCGATTCCGGCTTCGTTCCCGCTGCAACTAGGGAGTTGAAAGCCTTGATGAACTCGGGCCGGCAGTCGGGGTAGCCGGACGAGTCCTGGGAAACCGCGCCGTAATAGACCGACCGCGCGCCTATCGTCTCGGCCCACCCGACCGCCATCGAGAGGAGGACGGCGTTGCGGAATGGGACGTAGGTCGCCGGGATTGCCGCCTGGCTCAAGTCCGCGGCGGGCACTTCGATTGCCTTGTCGGTCAGCGCCGAGCCGCCGGCGAGGCTGAAGAAGTTTGTGTGGACCACCAGCCGGAGCTTCGGCCCGATTCCGAGGAAGTCGGCTATTTTATTGAAGGCGCGAAGCTCCGCCTCTTCCGTCCTCTGGCCGTAGTTGAAGTGGATGAGCGCCAGCTCGTGCCCGTCTTTGGCGGCGATTCCCGCCGTGGTGAGCGAATCCATTCCGCCGGAAAGCAGGACGACGGCCAGCGTCTTCGGCGGGGCCGGAAATGGAGTGGCGAAGTCCTCTGCCAATTCGCGCTCCTTGGCGCTATTCGTCTTCCTGTTTCGGCGCCGCTCAAACGCCGGCGCGGTTTCCCCAGATCATCTTGTGGAGCTGGGCCTGCAAGCGAACCTCCAGCCGGTCCTTCAAAATCCAGGCGGCCAAGTCGGACAACTCGACCTCTCCGAAAGCGGGCGAGAAAAATAGTTGTGGCGAACCCGCCGCCGCGAGGCCGTTCGACAAAATGAAGTCGCGGCTCCAGCCATAATCACTCTTGGACGCGACGACGAACTTGAGGGCGTCCTTCGCGGCCAGCGCCTCGAGGTTCTCCATCCTGAAGCTCCCGCCCGATCCGCTCCGAGGCGTCTTCACGTCAACGACCTTCATCACGCTCGCGGGCAGAAGACCGACCGCGTAGCTTCCGTTCGTCTCGATGGAAACGTCCAGGCCTCGATTGAGGAGCGCCCCGCAAAGGTCCGGCGTCGCTGCCTGGGCAAGCGGCTCTCCGCCGGTGACCAGCACGCGCCGCAGGCGAAAAGCGGAGATGCGCTCGACGAGATGGCCGATCTCCTCTTTCTCTCCATCGAAAAATGTTCGGGTGCTGTCGCAGTACGAGCAGCGAAGGTTGCAGCCCGTCAGCCGTACGATGACCGTAGGGAAGCCGGTCTGCGGGCCTTCGCCCTGGATCGAAGCGTAAACCTCGTTTACCAGTAGCGAAGCTCCGCCCGAACCGCGGCGCGGGTACCTCTCGGCGCCCTTGGGACCTCGTCTTGTTCTTTCCCTTGCCATTTCAACCTTCGAAGAAAGACGCGACGGAGCTTTCGGTCTCGAAGACGTTGACCCTGCTCACCGGAGCCCTCTTGGCAACCTCGGTGAAGATATGGCGGGCAAGATTCTCCGCCGTAGGATTCAGGCCATGAAGCTCGGCGGCCTCGTTGAGATAGGCGTGGTCCAAAGGCGCCAGGACTTCGTCGGCGATCTCCTTGAGCTTTCTGAAATCAATTACCATGCCCAAAGGATCGAGGGAGGCCGCGCGGACGATGATTTCAACTTTCCAATTATGGCCGTGGAGCTTCTCGCAGTTGCCCGGGTAATCCTCGACCCGGTGGGCCGCCGAAAAGTCCCTCGTTATCTTGACCTCGAACATTCAATTGCTCCGGCGGGGAGGGGATAGCTTCAGAGGACTGGAGCCGGCACGCGGACTCGAACCGCGGACCTGCTGATTACGAATCAGCTGCTCTACCAGCTGAGCTATGCCGGCCCCCAAAGGCTATCTTAGCGGAGGGGGCCGCTAAAGTCAACGGCGGCGAGGCGGGGCGCGGGAGAAGATCGGCCGCTCAATCCCGTCTTGTCGGGCCGATCCTGTATCCTCCGGAGCCTAATGGCGGGCCTTCCCGGCGAGGAAAAGCCTTGATGGCCAGCTTTCCGAGGTAGGCCATCACCCCAATGCCGGCGATGAATACGGCCGCGAATAGCGCGGCGGCCCACCACTGAAATTGGGCTTGAGCGTCCGGCGTCCCGTAGAAGGGGCGCAGCATGGAATCCCTCAACACGGCGCGCATGAAGGCCATACAGAGGACCGTGAGCACGGTCGCGGATGCGGCGAAGGCGAAGATTCGCCCCGGTTTCGGCGAGCCGATCGCCGCGACCGAAAGAATGAGGGAGGCCACGGCCAGGAGGAGCGCGGCCCCGAAGGCCGCCGTCGCCCATGCGTCGCCGCCCATGAAGAGCGCGCGCTCAACGGGAGGAAGGTCCATCAGCCACCACGATCCCACCGCCATGTTCGCTATCGTGCAGAAGGCGAACCAGGTGGCGCCGCTTCGGTACTGCCAGCGGCCCTGCTCCGGATCGAATTTCAGCTTGCGCAGCCCCTGCATCGCGACGAAGAGAGAGGCGACGGCCATCGCGCCGAAAATGACGTGCAGGAACCTCGGCATGATCGTAATTTCGCTTCCGTTGAGATGAAATCCGCCGGGGCGCGAGAGGTACATCTCGCGGAAATGGGCCGGGTCGCACATCAGAGTGAAAACGTTCGCCTGGACGAAGCCGACGTAACAGAGGGCGATGAAAACCACGGCGAGCGCGGCGAGGCGGCCCCACTTGAGCCTATCCCAGCGCCACGCAAGAAAATAGACCGCCGAGTAAGCCGCGACGAGGGCCGGCACGATCGCCAGAAACAGCGGCGCCATCAGTATCGCCGCAGTATAGAAGAAGCGGCCGTAGAGCGCCTGCACGAAAAGCAGGGGCGCGACGCCGAAGGCGATGGCGTAAGCCATCGCGAATGGCAGCGCCCTCGCGAGGCCGAACGCGGCCTGAAGATGGCGCTCCTTCCCCTTCACGGCATAGACGGCCGCCAGCAGCGTTCCGCCCAGCGCGACGTTCATGAATAGAAAGTGGAGCGCGAGAGTCGCCACTCCGAGGCCTTCAATAAGAAAGGGCGCCGCTGGAAGCGCGAGCGTGGCCGCGGAAGCTTGCACCGGCGTCATGGCGCCCCCTTCTTGCCCTGCTCGGCGCTCCGCGCGGCCAGCCATTCGGCCAGCGCCTTTTTTTCCTCCTGGCTTCCGGTCCACTTGGGCATCTGTTCCGAGAATGATCGGATATTGTCGAGAATGGCCGTGGCGCCGTTGGCGTCCTCGCCTTCAAATGCCGGCAGCACAGGCCTGAACGGGCCCGAAAGCGTGTGGCATGGGCCGCAGCGGCGCTCGAAAACCGAGCGGCCGTCTTGATGCGCCAGCTCGGGCATGGCGGCCACGCGGAGGTAGTGGGCGACCGCCTCGGCTTCCGCCTCCGTTCCCGGGAATGGTGGCATCCCGCCTCTCATGAATGCGGTCCTGTATGTGAGCCAGGAAGCGAAATCCTCGTCAACGGCCGCCATTCTTGGGCCAAGCGGCATCAGGTTCGCCCGCACCGTGTGGCACTGGCTGCACGCCGAGATGAATATCTCCTTGCCTGCGAGCGCCTCGTTCTGGCGCGCCACCTGTTCCTGGGAGAACCATCGGGAGCCGGCCATGATGCCGTTCGCGCGCGCGGCTCCAAGCGCGGCGGCCGGGATGTCGTTGGCGTACACCTCCCCGGCGACGAGATAGGGGAGGCGGAGGTCCTCCCTGATCCATTCGCCGAGCCCCGCCGCGGCGAGGCCCAGCAGCATCATCAGGGAGGCGATCGCGCGCAAGGCCCTCTTGCCTCTTGAAACCCAGGCGGCCGCCGCGAGCAGAGCAATCACGGCAAGCGCCGTGATCGCCGCCAAGGCCAGGTTGTTCCAGTAGGGGATCGTTCTCGCGGTTGCCAGGCGTTCGGATGGAATCTCCTTGAAGTACCAGAAAACGGCCGGCGCCACGAGCGCCAGCGGAATGATGACCCATGATGCCGCCCACCGGACGAGATCGGGCCTCGGCCCCGTCTTGGTGAAGGCGAGGCCGAAGAGGCCGAAGAGTCCCGCGATCGAGAAGCAGGCCAAGGTGCGGACGGCAAGGGAGGGGAAGAACGTCGGGTTGAAAAAGGCGCTGAATAGCGAGCGGGGAAGCCGCCCACTTGCCGGGAGTCAGCTGGAACGAGAGGATGCCGTTCACGGCGGCGAGGCTCAGGTAGGCGGCGCCGAAGTATATCCACCCGACGATGCGGTGGGTGAAGGAGTCCAGCCTGTCCCACGTGTAGTAATAGACCAGAATGGCCATCGTCTCCACGAGAAAGAAGACCCACTCGATCGC
>DAHXMK010000110.1 GCA_027365515.1 Candidatus Aminicenantota bacterium | reverse complement strand
AGGATTGATCTATGCGGCGCATGCTTGAGTGGGCCGTGGGCCATTCGCGCGCCGTCGCCCTTGGCGTCCTCGTCATAGCCGTCCTCGGGATTTATTCCATCTTCAAGATGCCGGTGGACCTGTTTCCCAGCATGAACGTCCCGCTTGTCAACATCGTGACGCAGTTTCCGGGCGGGGCTCCCAGCGACGTGGAGCTTCTCGTCTCGCGCCCTGTCGAGGACGCTATGCGCGGGATACAGGGCGTGGAAAGGGTCAGCTCCCAATCATTCGTCGGCTTGAGCGTCGTGACGGTCCAGTTCACGTGGGGCACGGCGCTGGACCAGGCGCGGCAACTCGTTACCGCGCCGCTGGCCAGGATCCGCGGCCAGCTTCCGGCCGGCACGGATCCCAGAATTTCATACTTGGGCATGACGCTCTTGCAGGTGGAAGGCTACGTGCTGCACGGCGGGGCCGACCCCGTCGAGCTGAAGAACGGAGCCAGGTACGAGC
Source organism: Candidatus Aminicenantota bacterium (assembly GCA_027365515.1). GTDB lineage: Bacteria > Acidobacteriota > UBA4820 > UBA4820 > DSQY01 > JAEMPZ01. The sequence continues at coordinate 1,246 of DAHXMK010000110.1, read as the reverse complement.
TGGCGAGCCGCCTGGCCGGAGTCCACGGAGTCGGCAGCGTCGAAATCATGGGGGGAGAAGACCCCGCCTACGTGATAGAACTGAAGCCCGAGATGGCTTCGGCGCTTGGGCTTTCGGTGGAGAAGCTTTCGGCGGCCCTCAGGGCCAACAACTTTTCCAGCCTGGAAGGCTTCATGGACCGGTCATCCAAGGAGTATTTGATCCGGGGCGAGGCCAGGCTCAGATCAATCGCGGACGTAGAATCGCTCATGGTAGGGATGGAAAAGGGGCGGCCGGTTCTTCTCGGACAGGTAGCCAAGGTGGCGGAGTGGCGGGCCCCGAAGCACTACGCGGTTGAAGCCGACTGCGAACCCGCGGTGGCCATGCTGGTCTTCAAGCAGCCAGGCGCCAGCACGCTGGCCGTCGCGCGCGACGTTGACGCGGCCATGGGCTCGTTGATGAAGCTGATGCCGCCAGGCGTTACCGCCTCCAAGTTCTACGACCAGTCGGAAATCATCAAGCAGGGACGCACGGAAATACTGCACGACCTTCTGATAGGAGCGCTTCTTTCCGTGGGCGTCCTTTTTATCTTCCTCGGAAGGCTGAAGCCGACCCTCGTTGTTGCGGCGACGCTGCCGGTCACCCTCTTGGCGACGGTGGGCGCGCTCCACGCCATGGGGGAGGGTTTCAACATGATCACGCTTTCGGCCCTCGCGCTGGGGATAGGCATGTTCAGTGACGACGCGATTGTGGTGGCGGAAAACATCGCGCGCCACCGCCAACTAGGCGAGGGGGCGCTGGAGGCCAGCGTCGCTGGGGCCGCCGAAATCGTCGGACCGGACGCGTCAGGCACCTTTACCGTCGTGTCGGCCTTTCTTCCGCTTCTCCTGGTGACTGGCCTTTCGGGGGTGTTTCTGAAGCCATTCGGCCTCAGCGTGAGCGCGGGGCTTTGCTCGTCGCTGGTCTTGTCGCTGACCCTCGTGCCGCTGCTGATGAGCAGGATCAAGGGAACGGAGGCGCCCGGCGATTCATTCGGCGCGCGGCTGCTCTCGCGCCTGGACGGGATGCTTCAGCGGCTTCTCCGGTGGGCCTTCGGCCACAAGGTGGCAGTCTTCGCGATCTTCGCGGCGTTTCTGCTGGCGAGCCTTGCTCCTCTGCCGTTCATTAGCGGCTTCAGCCTCCTTCCGCCGATTGACGAGGGGGCGATTCTATTTCCCCGAGAGGCTGTCCGATTTCGAAGTCCTGGCCAACGTTCACCCGCCGGCCG
>DAHXMK010000098.1 GCA_027365515.1 Candidatus Aminicenantota bacterium | reverse complement strand
TCGCGATTCAAGCGCTGGACGCCTCAATGACAAGGATGGCGCTGGGCCAAGGCGCGGATGCGAGCAAGTTTCTGGATGACCACTACGGCACTCCCCTCGTGACCGCCATAAAGGCAAGTGTTGTGATGACAACCATCGAGGAGGCAGGGGAGGTCGTTGTAACACCAATGATTGAGGACCAGAGCAAGGAGGACGAGAGAACGGACATCGTACGCGCTTTGCTGAAGAGCGGGGCCAACGTTGAAGGGGAGGATGTATACGGGGACACGCCGCTCAGGGCCGCTGCTTCGGCGGGAAACGAGGAAGTCGTACAGCTGTTGCTTGATTCAGGAGCCAAGCCGAATAACCCTGGAAAAATCGGGCTCCCGCCGTTGCATGAGTCGGTCCGTTTTTCGACCAAGATCGCCGCGCCGATCATCCGCGCGCTCTTCGACGCGGGGGCCAGGGCTGACGCCAAGGATTCTCATGGGAATAATGCCGCGGACATCGCGGCTGAAAACGGCAACCCTAACATCCTTCCTCTCCTGGCGCAATATGGGTGCAAGCCCTCGCGAAGAAGCACGGCGGCGGACGACGAGGAGGATCCGAACTGGATGCTGATGGATGCTGTGTATTCGGGAGATCAGGATTCGGTTCGGGCGCTGGCCCGGTCAGGGGCGGATGTTAACGCGGAAGTCTCCGGCTATGGGACGGCGGGTGGAGTGGCCGCCAAGAACGAAGATTTGGAGATGCTGAAGCTGTTGCGTGACCTTGGCTGCCGCTTAGGCGCAAAGGACGCCCACGGAAGTATTCCTTTCGAGTACGCGCTGGATAGGATGGAATACATGCCCGGCGGCGATGCCGTTGTGCGATGGCTCATGGAAAACGGCTATGGGCCCAAAAGCGACGAGGGTGGTTCTCCCTACATCGCCATGATCGAGCCTTTGGTAGGTCCGAGGGCGGTGCGCCTCCTCGTATCGCTCGGCTTCTCTCTGGAATCGCCGCCGGACAAGGAGCCCGAGCTGGTCCGCGCGGCAGCCTATCCCGAGATGGTGCGGACGCTGTTGGAGTTGGGTGCCGACCCGAACGCCTCCGGACCAACGGGCACCACCGCCCTGCACGCCGCCGCCGGCGATTCGGACGGCTCCTTCAATCAGGAGTCGGTGAATCTGCTCATTGCCGCCAAAGCGAACGTGAATGCCCGTGACCGGGAAGGCCGGACGCCGGCGCACGATGCAGTCATGTATGGGAGATTGACAATGCTCGAAGCGCTCGCGAAAGCGGGCGCGCGCTTTGACATTCCGGACAACGATGGCGTCACTCCCATAGGTCTCGCGAAGGCCCAATACGACATGAAGATGATGCTCTGGCTTCACCGAGTGCTTCTCTACCAGGCGGCGGGTCTCTCTTTTTAACGCCGCTTGTAACAAGTGACCGGCGAACTACGAAAGTGGGAGGCTCTATTGGGCTGGTTGCGTGAGAGGCGGCGGGCCAAGCTGCTCGCGGGACCGTTTCCCGACAAGTGGCGGGCTTTGCTCGAAGAGAAGGTCGCACTCTACCGCCGCCTGCCTCCGAAAGAGCGGGATAGCCTTCACGATCAGCTTCGGGTGTTCGCGGCGGAGCGGGATTGGGAGGGGTGCGGAGGGCTCAGGGTCACGGATGAAATGAAGGTGGTGATCTCCGCTCTGGCCTGCATGTTGACGCTGGGCCGCGGCGTGGATGAGTTCGACATTGTAAGAACAATCCTCGTTTATCCCGCGGCCTACCGCTCTCGCGACGAAGAGACCGATGAGTCGGGCGTCGTGGCCGTTGACCGGGAAGGCCGCGAGGGCGAGGCGTGGTCTCACGGGGCGGTCGTCCTGTCCTGGAAGGACGTTCGTCGCGACGCCTCCAGGCTCGACGGAAGGAATCTCGTCCTCCACGAATTCGCGCATCAGTTGGACATGGGAGACGGAGTTGCCAACGGCACGCCAGCTCTGAGCGACGTCCGCTTGGCCGAACGGTGGAAGAGCGTAATGACGGAAGCATTCGAGCGACTGAAGAAGGGCGGCGCGAAGAGAGGTGAAGTGCTCGACCTGTACGGCGCCGAGGATGAAAGCGAATTCTTTGCGGTGGCGACGGAAGCTTTCTTCGAGCTTCCCGCGGAGCTCGCCCAGCAGCACCCAGGGCTCTACTCAATCTTGAGGGACTATTACCGGCGGGACCCCGTCATATCAATTGGCACGCTGGCGTGAGGCCCGGCCGTTACTCGACCTTGGATGGAAGATGGGCTAAAATAGCCGCGTCCATGGGAGGCCCGGCTCATGCGGGCCGCCAATGCCAAAGAAGGAGAACCTTATGAGCGACCGTCCCATTTCCGCATTCATGGAACACCACTTCCGTCACTTCAACGCGGCGGCCCTCATGGACGCCGCGAAGGCTTACGAACGCCACCTCGACAAGGGCGGCAGGATGCTGGTCACTCTAGGCGGCGCGATGAGCACGGCCGAGCTCGGCCTCTCGCTCGCCGAGATGATACGCCGCGACAAAGTTCACGGCATCTGCTGCACCGGCGCCAACCTCGAGGAGGACGTCTTCAACCTCGTGGCTCACGACCACTACGTCCGCGTGCCGCACTACCGCGACCTGACGCCCGCCGACGAGGAAGACCTTTTGAACCGCCACCTCAACCGTGTCACCGACACCTGCATTCCAGAGGAAGAGGCGATGCGTCGCATCGAGCGCGCGGTGCTCGAAGGATGGCAGGCGGCGGAGGGCAAGGGCCGCCGGCTATTCCCTCACGAATTTTTCTACGAGCTTCTGCTTTCGGGCAAGCTTGAGAAGTCCTATCAGATTGATCCCCGGGGCTCGTGGCTTCTGGCCGCCGCCAAGAAGAAGCTGCCCATCTTCGTTCCCGGATGGGAGGACTCTACGCTCGGCAACATGTTCTCCGCGCACGTGATGAAGGGCGACGTCAAGAACGTTCACGTGGTCAGGACGGGCATCGAGTACATGGTCGAGCTGTCGGATTGGTACAGGAAGAATTCGCTTCCCGCTCCGGGCATCGGCTTCTTCCAGATCGCGGGGGGCATCTCAGGCGACTTCCCGATCTGCGTCGTCCCGATGCTCTACCAGGACATGGGCCTTCACGACATACCGCTCTGGGGCTACTTCTGCCAGATTTCCGATTCGACGACGAGCTACGGCTCTTACTCCGGCGCCGTTCCCAACGAGAAGATCACCTGGGGCAAGCTCGGCAAGGATACGCCGAAGTTCATCATCGAATCCGACGCCACGATCGTAGCACCGCTCCTCTTCGCCCACGTTTTGGGGTGGTGAAAGGACTATTGAATCTAAGCTTTCTTTCTTCTAGGAGCTTGGTACCAAGTCGCAAGGGCCTTTCGGAAATAGCCAAGCATGGGTCGCCTTTGGCGCCCGCTACTTCCTTCCCCTCGCGATCATGAGGTCGAGGTCCTCCTTGAGGCTCTGGAGGTCCTCCTCGTGCTCGACTTCCTGGGAAAGTATGGTCAGCGCGAGGTTGTAGGTGACCATGTCCTTGTCCTTGGTCGCCTCCATCAGCTTGTTGTAGGCCGAGATGGCGCACTGCTC
>DAHXMK010000094.1 GCA_027365515.1 Candidatus Aminicenantota bacterium | reverse complement strand
TGCCGTCAATGCGCATGTGAATCGCCACCTCGCGCTCGCCCGGCTCTACGTAAAGGTCGCTGACGTTTCTGGCCAGCGCCTTCCTTATCAGCTCGGTCCCAATCCCGGAACTGGCCTTTTCTTTCGCCTCCTCGGGCGCGGGTTCCTGGAGAAACGGCGCGAGGACTTCCTTTATATCGTCGGCGTTCGCCTGCATCGGCAGAACCTGGCAGCCCGTGACGTTCTGCACGAAATCAATCGCCTCCCCATCGGAGGGGCGGGCCATGGCAAGGGAGAGAATTTCTTTAGTGGAAAGGCGCTCCCTGCTCACCGGCACGACCTGGAAACGGTTGCATTCGTGGGCTCCGATCGAGGCTATCAACATTGGGTCTATGACCGCTTCTTTCAAAGAAAACTGCATCACCGACTTCTGCTGGGAGAGGAAATATTCCAGGGTGTCTTTTGGGACGTATCCCATCTCCACCAGAACTTCCCCCAGCTTCTTGCCGGAGTTTTTTTGCTCCTTCAGGGCGGCGAGAAGCTGGTCCGAGGTGATGGCCTTCGCCCGGACGAGCGCTTCGCCCAATGGGCCTCGGGCGTTGGAGAGCATCTCCTTGTCCTGTATCAACTCCGCCGGCGCCGATGCCCAGAATTTGTCGGCGTAGCTCTGCGGCGCGCCGCAGAAACACTGCAAACAGAAGGGACATACCTTGGTGGGGTGGGCGGGATTACACGAGCACCAGACGGCGCTTAACGCGTCGTATTCACCTAGGCAGTTCCAACAGTTGACCGGGTACTCTGACATATATGCCCCCAAACCTCTGCAAAACCTTAGCCTAAAGTAGAACCCAAATCCATGCGGCTGTCAAGCAAGCCGCCAACCTCGCCCTGGCTCAATGCCAGTGTTCCGACGAACCTGTGCTGAAAGCCCCGCCGGCGGCGCCAAGGATGGCGCCGAGAAGCACCATGCCGGACTGGTCGGCCGGCGGAAGAAAGCTCTGCGATATCCACGAAACAAAGACGGCGTTGCTGCCGGCGGCTTGGTGAAGCATCAGGTGGCAGCCAAAAAGCAAAACCAGGGCGACCGTGCCGGAGAAGAAGCCGAGCATCGCCCCTCCGGCTATGAATGGCCCCCTGATGCTTGCGTTCGTCGCGCCCACGAAGTGGAGTATCGCTATCTCCTCTCTGCGCGAAAGGGCCAGAATCCTCGTGATGGCCGAAACGGTGAAGACAGAAGCGGCCCCCAGCGCGCCGAACAATATCCATCCCAAGATTGCCACGAAGCGCGAGTAGGTTCTCAGCTTGTCCACCCACTCCCAGTCGAAAAGCGCCTGAGAGACGCCGGGCTCTTTCTCCGCGCTCGCCACCAACTCCTTGATTCGCTGGAGGTCTGCGGGCGCCTTGAGCTTGAGGCTGAGCGACGCGGGCAGAGGATTTTCCCCGCTCTTCAGGCCGAGGTCCGAGAAGGCCGGAGAAAACTTGGAGAGAATCTGGAGTGCCTGGGCCGGGGAGACGTAGCTCACCGAGGCAACTAACGGGTCGGCCTCGTACTTCTTTTCGAGCGCATCCACCCTCTCTTTTGAGACGTCATCGTTCAGAAAAAGCCTCACTTCGAGGCTGTTTTCCCAGGTTGAGAGCAGCGCGTTGACGTTGCCGGTCAGGTACCGCGAAAAGCCCAGGACGAAAAGAGAGAGGGCGACCACGAAGAGGGCGAAGCCGTGCATCGCCTTGTGGCGCCAGAGCGCCAGGAGCCCCTCGCTCAAATAGTAGCCGATCGTTCTGAACAGGTTCACGCGCTCTACTCCCCGTCGTCCACGAGCCTGCCGCGGTCGAGAAGAATCACCCTGCCGCCGAAAGTGGCTATCAGCCCCTTGTCGTGGGTCGCCACCACCACCGTAGTCCCGGAGGCATTCACTTCTTGAAACAGCTTCATGATCTCATGCGCGAGATCGGGGTCCAAATTTCCCGTAGGCTCGTCGGCGAGAAGAATGACCGGGCGATTGACCAGCGCCCTGGCAATGGCAACCCGTTGCTGCTCGCCGCCGGAAAGCTCCTCTGGGAAAGCCTCCAGCCTGTTCTGCAGGCCGACCCAGCGCAGCGACTCGAAGGCCCGCCGCTTGCGCTCCTTGACCGGCACCCCCTGAAGGGTCATCAGGAGGGCCACGTTTTCGTAAACGGTCCTCTCCGGGATCAGCCGGAAGTCCTGAAAGACGACCCCCAGCCTGCGCCTGAAGTAGGGAAGCTGGTGCGACGTCAAAGTGTCGAGGTTGCGGCCGTTGACCAGTAGCTGGCCGCTCGTCGGGTGCTCCTCCCTTATGATCAGCTTCAGCAGCGTGCTCTTTCCAGCGCCGGAAGGGCCGGTCACGAAGCAAAACTGGCGCGGGTGAATCTGGAGCGTCACGTCCTGGAGGGCGGCCGCCTCTTTCCGGTAAGTCTTCGTCACGTGGTAGAGTCTAATCATTCAGGCTCCGCCGGAAAGTTCCCGGCCGAAGGCGCCCGTTAATTCTACAAGCGCCTCGGCGCCAAGGCAACCGCGCGCCTGAAAGCGAGTCAAAAACATTCTTGCGCCCGGGCGGCGCCAAAGACTATACTGCGATCGCGGCGCAAGGGGCGCGGATGCAAGAAGTGGCGCAAGGACAGCAAGCTAAAGGCACACAGGTCACAGGTCACGCTACAACGCGATCAATAGCATCGCAGTGGCCAAGCAAGGTCAGAGGCGAGAGAATGCAGCGCGCTGAAGCCCCGGAAACCATGCTGCAAGAGCGACACGAAAGAGTAATTAGTAATGTGTCCCCAGATATCCATATATCATAACTACGGGGGCGTCATACATATGTCCAACAATAATTGGATTCCAGAAACTGATTTTGCCATGGCTATCTCATCTAAGTTAACCTCGCCGATGGCTTTTGCGTGTTGCTATAGCGGACACATAGCTTCGGATGTGGCTATAACAAATCAGACGAAAACATGGGGGGCCGCTGGTTTGATGTTGCCGGCTCCTTTACGTGCTCTAAGCCAAGCTATCGAATACGGGCCGTAAATTGCCTTTTCAAAAGATGGAGCCGGATATGAGATGGAAGACAGTAGCAGCAATCATATTAGGAATCTCCATGGCGGGAGCACTGCTTCATAGTTCGGAGATGCCAATGCCTCAGTCCATTCAAAAGAAGGCGGAAGGCCGTTATGCCGACTTGGTAGCAACGTGCACAGGAAGGCCATTTATGGCGGACGTCAAGGTGTCGGTCTTATCGGCAAGAGAGGCCTTTTCAGAAGTGGCCATGCGATTGAAAACAAGTGGTGTGCCAACTGATCCGCGTATGCCGTGCTCATTTACGCCGGATGTATCTAGAAGTGGCGAGTGGTGGCTAAGAAATGGTCCTTTGGCTGAGCAATTTCTTGGCATAATGGCAAAGTATAATATGTTCATGCTAGATTACTTGCCAAATGAGGCGATGTGGGATCAGCAAATCCAGGATACGTTATGTATTGATCCCCTTCACCCCTTCACCCTCTATCAACTAGAGGGCAAAGCCGCAATTCTCTCGCATTATTATTCAGCATGGGTTGACGCCAACCCAGAACGAGGGCTGAATGCTATCGACGATTATCACGTGACCGTCAAGCATTTTATTTTTGAAGGAAAGCAACTTAACGTGATAACAGTATCAGCTACCATGCAAGCTGAAGGTACAAGAAAATACCCAACCATTCTTACGGCATCGTTTATTAGGCCTGATCCATCCTTGGTAAAGAAGCCATTCGTTCTGCCAAGAGATTTGCTCTTGGTTGTTCACCAAGTAGTGCCTCAAGCCAGTTTTCTCAAGATTATCACCATGGGCTCGAAGGGCTAGGAAAATGGGAGACACTGTAGTGTAATCAATTGGGGGTCACCCATTAGTCGGCCCTTGTCAACGCCTGATAGGGTCAGGTTGCGTCATTACATTGATTGCGCGGGCCTTCCCCCGCGCCTTCGGCGCTCTTGGGAGAGCCGTTGGCGTTGGTTCTAAACGTCAGAGGGAAGAAGCGAGGGCGTGCCTGACGTTTCCCCCCTCCGCCATCCGTCTCTCCCTCGTCCTTCGGACTCTTCGGAAGGCCCGCGCTGCAAACGCATTATTGCATCATCAACGCGGCGGTATCAGCTGTTTCGCCGGGGTAGGAGTGTGGGATGTTCTACTCTCTCTCTTTATATAAAAGAGGAGCGGCCCAAGTCCCGGACCAATTCCTTTGTCAGCCTTCGGCGTTCGGCACGCTCCAAGTACGAAAGTACGAGTCGGTGCCGCCCGCCTCGGCTTCCTCGGACTTGGCCCAATCCTGGGCCGCGCCATTCTTCGGCCGCGTTCGCCGGAAAACATTTCCGGCTCGCGGCCTCGAATGGCAAGTAACCAGTTTCGGTCAACGGGCGCGGCTTGGC
>DAHXMK010000083.1 GCA_027365515.1 Candidatus Aminicenantota bacterium | reverse complement strand
TGTAGTCGGTTTCCCACCGCGCGCGCATCGAGTCGCCGGCGGTCCTGTACGGTTGCGGCGAGCCGGGCTTGGAAGGCTGCTCGGGCTCGGGCAGGTCGGCTGGCAGAAGCGCCTTGCCAGGCTGTTGAAGCGACACGAGCCGCCACGTGCCATTCCCGGCGCGCCCGTTGCCGTTGAGGTCCTCCCGGCTCACCTTGAAGCTCATCTTCCCCTTCTCTCGCCCGAAGCCAGCTTCGGCCGAAAGGGCGGCCTCTACGGAGACGAAGCCGAGGCGGAAGCTCTTCGAGGCGGTGCGCGTCTCTCCGCCCTCGTCGGTTACGTCGGCCGATATCTTGTAGCGGTAGGTCGTTCCGGAGGAGGAGGCTTCGCGCTCGTCCGCTTCGGGCGTGAATGAGATATCGAAGGTGCCGTCCTCCTTAATCTTCGCGGTGCCGGAGGCTATGGTCTGGGGCCGCGATTCTCCGCCCCAGCCGTACCATCCCCACCACCAGGGGTAAACTGGTTCGCGCGTGACTCGCCAGACGGCGCCGCCGCTTGCGACCGGAAGGCCGAAGTAGTACTTCGCCTCGCCGGTCAGCGTCGCCGGGCGGTTGAGCCGCATCGGATTCTTCGGCTCCTGTATTGAAGCCTCGAAGGTCGGCCGCTTGTACTCCTCGACCCTTACCCGGGCGCTGCCTTCGGCCGAGGAGGCAAGCCGCCACTGGCCCAACGGCTTTCCCTGGGGAATGACGAATTCCCCGCTGGCGGTCCCGTAGGCGTTCGTGACGACCAGCGCTTCGGCCGCCTTCTGGTTGTTGATGTCGTAGAGCGTGACGGTGACGGAGGAGTTGGGCGTGACCTCGTACTTCCCGAGGTCCTGCCTGCCGTGGAAGCAGAGGACTTTCCAGTAGAGCTTCTGCCCCGGCCTGTAAATGCTCCTGTCGGTGTAGATCAGCGAGGCGGCGTGGTCGGAAGGCGTTTCCGGCCTGTAGATTCCGAGGTAGCGCGAATCGAGGGCAAAATCGTCGCCCATTCTCGCGAGGACGAAATAGCTGCCGCCCTGCTCGCCCTTCGGCTGGAATATGACCTTGCCGTCATCGCCCGTGACCTTCGTCTCCACGGGCTTGTGGCCGCTCTGCCAGTTCCATGCATAGAAGACGACCTGCGCGCCGGCCACGGGATGGCCAGATTCGCCGCTAACGACCTGCGCTTCAATGGCGCCTTCGTTGTCCTGGCGGGTCAGGACGACTAGGTCGCCCACGAGGATGTTCACGGCGATGATGCTGTTGCGGCTCTTGCCGAAGTCCTCTTTCGCCGATGCCGCCACGACGTAAAATCCGGGCGCCAGCGGCGGGGGCGTGACGTAGCTTTTGTGGTCGCGGTAGTCGGGCGTCGGAGGAAGAGGCGCCTGCCAGGCCGTTTCGGGCTTGGCGGAGTCCAGAAGGCGGCGGACCTCGTCCCAACGGGGAAGAAGGTTGTAGTCGCGCGCCATGGCGAGACACGATATTAGGTCCACCTTGTAGGCCCTGAAATAGAGCGCGCCGAGATTGCGGTGGGTGACGAGGATGGAGCGCTTTGAAGGCGCGTCGCTCTTCATCGCGGCCAGCTCGTAGGATGGCGCCTCGATCTGCTTCGCGATGCTCAGGCAGCGGGCGCCTCCGGGCGAAGCGGGATATGCTTCATGGCCGCCGTTGGCGATCTCCCGCGCCCGGACGAGCGCGTCGGGCGCGTCCTCCTCTTGGGTGAACTCCGCCAGCTTGGCCGCTCCCATCGAATACCACGAGACCTGCCTGAAGCCTGGCAGCTTGGCCGCGAGGTCTTCCCTTATGAGCTTCCTGTCCGGCTCGCCGCTGAAGTTGTCGTGGAGGCGGGTTATCTTCTCCAGGTAGGCTTCGAGCTCGGCCGCCCTGTCGCCCCTCATGGAGTGCCAGCCCCTCAGGTCGTCGAGCAACACGCATATCTTTGACAGGGGATGGACTATCGGGCTCAAAAGGCCGCCATCCTTCTCCTTGATTTGCAGCCACGCGTTTTCCGGCGGATTCAACAGCTCCTTGAGGCCGAGCCTGTAAAGTTCGTTCGACTGCGCGGGCGTCCAGAAGGAGGTGTCGGCCAGAAGGTTGACGAATAGGTAGGTCACGGCGTCGCGCATCGTGTCGCGGATGCCCGCCGGATAGTCGTTAGGATAGATGTACTCCTTCCAGCTGGCGATGGAGGCGTGGCCAAGCTCGCCGCGGTCGTCCCAGACCTTTATGAAGGCGCGCTCCGCTTCGGCGAAGATTTCGTCCTTCGTCCAAGCTTTGAGGTCAACTCCCTTCGAGACAACCTGTTCGCGCTGGTTGATCTCCCACGAATAGGCCTGGTAATAGGTGACAAGCGAGTGGGCGTAGAAGAGGTTGAGAACGTCGCGCTGCCTGGCGCCCTTCGGCCACTGCTCTTCCATCAGAAAGCGCACGGCCGTTTCATAGCCGTGCAGGCCTATCTTCAACTGGACCTCCTTGACCAGGGCGCGGGTCCACTCATCCTCGTTGCCGGCCTTCACCGCGGAAAGCCTGATCTTGTCAGTCTCGTCAAGCGCCTCCTGGAACTTCTGGTCGTTGATAAGCTTCTCCACCTGCTTCCAGCCAGCCGCCTTCGGCTTGGAGCCTGTCGCCACCGTGACGGCGGGCTTCGGCGGCTTCGCGCTCTGCGCGAGAGCGAAGCCAAGTTTGGCCGTTACAACGACGATCACGGCGAGAACGGCGGCCAGCGCCGCCATTGCCAACAGTCCGCCCTGTTTCTTCTGAGATTCTTCGCCAACCATATTCGCCTCCCGCCGCCAAAGCGCCCATCGCGCCAGCCGATAGCATTCTTCCCAATAATACCACCAACATCCACTCGGACAAGAAAATGGCGCGAATGTTCCACCTGCGAGCCTGAAGCAGGCAAAGAGAGAAAGCTGGTAGCGTGCTTCAACCACCCAAGCCGGACCAGCGAAAGGCAAATGAAACATTGGTGTCGCGTTCACGGAGATGTGATTTGCGCTTTGTTGCATCAAGATGGTTTTGATAGTAGATTGGCATTCAGGAGGTCACCATGCGCGGATCCCTACCTTGGCGACTGAGCATTCCAGTCTATGTTTGCGCCTTTCTGATAGGCGTGGCAGGTAGAGCCCAGGGGGTCGTGAACGTCACCGATGCGAGATTCGGCGCGGCCAGCAGGACTTTCGACGATCCGCTGGTGGACGACACCCTCGCGTTTCAGAAGGCGATAGACGCACAGAGCGCCAAGGGAGGCGGAATGGTGAACGTTCCGCCGGGGATCTACTGGTTTAATGGAACGCTCACGATCCCAAACAACATCGTTTTATCCGGGGAAACTCCAGGCCCTTTCGATCCGTCGGAAATGACCGGCAAGCAGGACCCTTCCAATACACCCATAGGAGCAGCTGTGCTGGTCATTCGCGGCGTTCCCTCTTCCGAGGCTTTCATACGCATGTCATGGTACAACTCGTGCGTTCAAAACTTATTTTTTATTTATGCCGGCCAAGCCTCGCTGGAAGCCACAAGCCCCACGCCTATGGCGCCGACAATCCGTATTGAGCGGGGCGCCGCGCGGGTGGTTGGCTGCTCCTTCATGAACAGCTACGTGGCAATTGACGTTCGGCAGGGAAGGGTTTTGCTGCACGACCTGAACATCGGGGCCTTCGCGGCCGGGGTAGTTGTTGACGGCGCGGGGGACACCGTCCGGATCGACACTGTCACTATCCATCCGTTCTATCGGATTTGGACCGGCCGAGTGCCTAAGAACAGGCCTGGGAAAATTGAACAATGGGTTTTTGAAAACGGATACGGGATTATCTCCAAAAAGGTTGACAATCTTCAACTGAGAGACGTCATGGCCTTGTCAAGATTCTGTGGACTCAGGCTGGAAGCAAGCGCGCAAGGAGCCACTTTTGGAAACGCCTCCGGGTTGCAGTTTGACTCCGTTCAGTATGGAATTATTGCGAGCGCAACTAACCCTGGCGCAGGGTTTTTCGTGGCCGACAGTTATATTGACAGTTCGGGAGGCGGGCCAGACAGAAAATCTCGCGACGGCATCGTTCTCATTCACGACCAGAACCATCCCGGGACATCCAGGCTCTCTTTCACTGGCGGCCTAATCGTTTTGAACGGGTTCGAACATGCCGTTTACGTCAATCCCAACTCCGGAACCTTGGAAACCACTGGAGTGACGGGCGTTGCAGATGGAATCTACCGATATCCCGAGAATGCTTCCTATCCGCCACCCGCAAAACCGGCCCTCAAGTGAACCCCCGCAAATCCAAAATTAAACCTCGCCATGACCTTACATGGCAGGGACATGACGAGGCTATCTAATAGTCTGGCTCTCAAAGAGGACTGACAACAGAGGGAAGTGGCTATTAGTTGCCGCTATGCCTCGGGTGCGGGAGGCGTTTCGGGCGGTGGGGCGGCCGTTTCCGCCGACTCCTTGGCTTCGCGCGCCTCTTGGTTTTCGCGGTACTTCGCGAAGATGACGTTCTCCATCATCTTCCGCGTCTCCGTGTTTATAGGGTGCGCCACGTCCTTGAAGGTGCCGTCGCGCCTGCGTTTGCTGGGCATTGAAAGGAAAAGTCCCTTTTCCCCTTCGATGATCTTTATGTCCGAGACGAAGAAGCAGTCGTCTATGACAATCGCGACGAATGCCCTGAGCTTTTTGGCCTTATCTTCAACCATCGAGACGCGTACGTCGGTGATGTTCATGGCAGCAACTCCTTTCTGAAGCTTTGGAACATCGTTCCTGACAGGGAAACCATCGTCTCGCTGGCGGAGAAGCTCGGCAGCGACGTTCCATTCTTCCTCTACGGCGGAACTGCGCTGGCAGC
>DAHXMK010000071.1 GCA_027365515.1 Candidatus Aminicenantota bacterium | reverse complement strand
TTCCTCCTTCGTCAAAAAAAAGAGTGTGGCCGTCGGCGGCCATGGCGGGCCGCCGCTCGATCCGGTTGGGAGTATCGGTAACGGCGCCCGTCCGCTTCGTTTCAAGGTCCATCAGGAAGATGTCCGAAGCGGTTGTCTCGTGGCCGTCGTCCTTCGTCCTCTCGAAGAGAAGCGCGCCGCCGTCTCTGATGAACGAAGGAGATGAGCCTGGGCCAAGGTCTTGCAGCGCTCCGCCCGATGTCCTTCCAAGATAGAGGTGGCCGTCCAAGCACTCGGTAACGAAAGTGCCGCCATCGGGCGAGAGCCTCGGGAGAAAAAAGACCCTGCCGCTTGAACTCGATGGCTCTGGCACGGCGCCGTTGGCCTGGTACCACAAGCGGCCGTCAGGCGTGGCCGCAACAAACTGATTGGCTTGACCATCTTGAAGCCGCGGCCCCACCTGCTTGATGGCGGGCCGTCCCTCCAGGCTTGTCCAAAACAGAATCGTCTCTCCGCTCCAGAAGGGCAGGGACAGGTCGCGCGCCAAAGGCGAAGCGGTTTCAGTGACTCCATCGGGATGGGCGACTACGATCCGCAACAGTGGACGCTCACCGCCCGTGGAGCTTCGGAATGCGATCGAGCTTCCATCCGGCGACCATTCGGGGCGGAACCCGGCGGCTGGCGCTTCGCTGAGCGTAATGACTTTGCTGCTCTTGAGATCGAGGAGTTTGAGTCCTTTGAAACCTTCCGCCGTGAAAGCGAGGTACCGCCCGTCGGGGGAAGGAAGCGGCGCTATGGCCGAAGGCTCGCCTGGAATGGCAATCTCCTTCCGCTCCGAAAGCAACCCCAGTCCGGCTTGTCCGAAGATGGCGGTAGCGGCCAAGGCCGCCGCGAGCGTCCCAACACAGAACGGCCGGTTTCTCCTTTGCATTTGCATCCCCTCCTTATTAATATACCGTTCAAGACAGCAAGGAGCAAGAGCGGATGGGCGGACGGCACTTCAACCCCGGCACGCTGTTTGCTTGACTCGGCTGGGGCCGGGGCGGAATAATGGCCGTTGTACGGCCGTTCCAACGAGGTAGAGGCTGGCGACGGCCCACGGGGAGCCCTTTTCAGCCCGGCGCGAGAGGGAGAACACATGAGCGAGGGAACCGACTGGCTCAGGCTTTTCTCGAGCGCCATAGAGCAGATTGATGAATCGGTCGTCCTCACCGACAAAGAGGGCATCATTCTTTACGTCAACGGGGCCTTCGAGCGGGTGACCGGCTTCAAGAAGGAGGAGGCCGTTGGCAGGACGCCGCGAATCCTGAAGTCGGGCCAGTACGGGGAAAAGTTTTACAGGGAGATGTGGGAGACGATACTCTCCGGCGGCTCATTCCACGGCACCGTGGTCAACAGGCGGAAGAACGGTAGCCTTTACTACGAGGAGAAGACGATAACGCCGCTTCTGGACCATGGCGGCGCGATCACCCACTTCATCGCCACGGGAACCGACGTGACCGAAAGCAAGCTCGCCGAGAAACAGGTGACCGACAGCGCCGAGCGCCTCGCTTTGAGCGTTCGTGGAAGCAGCGACGGACTGTGGGATTGGGACCTGGCCTCGGCGATACTTCACCGTTCCGCCCGCTGGATGGACATGCTGGGCTACCCGGCCAGGGAGGTGGCCGGAGGGCCCGACGGCTGGTTCGACCTCGTCCATCCGGACGACGTCGCCGAGCTTCAGACGCAGATCAAAGCCCATCTCGGAGGCACGGCTCCGCGGCTCGAACACGAACACCGAATCCGCTGCAGCGACGGCCACTACGCTTGGGTCTTGACGAGGGGCGAAGCGACGAGGGACGCCGACGGCAAGCCGGTGAGGCTCGCCGGATTGCAGACCGACATCACGGCGAGAAAAGCCCTCGAAGTGCAACTGACGCACGACGCGCTCCACGACCCGCTGACCGGCCTTCCCAACAGGACGCTCTTCATGGACAGGCTCGGGCTTGCGTGCAAGCGGGCCATGAGAAGCCCCGAGAGGGGATTCTCGCTGATGTTCATTGACCTCGACAAGTTCAAGCTGATAAACGACCGTTTCGGCCATGCCGCGGGCGACGCCTTGCTGCGCGACGTCTCCAAGCGCTTGCGGGAATGCGTGCGGACGTGCGACACGGTGTCGCGCTTCGGCGGTGACGAATTCGCCGTCCTTCTTGACGAAGTCACCACCGAGCAGGAGGCGATCGCCTTCGCCAGGAGGATCCTCGCCAAGATGGCGGAGCCCTACACCCTTGAAGGCAGGGCGACGCGGGCCTTCGGCAGCGTCGGGATCGCCCTCTTCCGCGAGCCTTGCGAAGGGCCGTGCGGAATGATGCAGGACGCCGACCTTGCCATGTACAGGGCGAAGAAGCTTGGCGCCGGCCACTACGCCTTCAAGGATGGCGGGCTGAGATAGCGGCGCCGTGGTTCCATCCCGCCGGCGCGAATTCCAGATGTTGAATTTTCAATTTTGAATTGAGGCAGGAGGCTCTATTTAATAGATGTAGTACCTCCATTCAAAATTAAGAATTCAAAATTCAACATTCGCGTTCGTCCACCATTCAAAATTGCAGCTCCTATAAACCTATTGGCCGATCAACTAGAAGAATTCACCGCTTGCCCTGCCCACAGCCGTCCCACCCATTGTTTCGCGGCCTCTCTTCGGGTATGCTGGTCGAGCGCCGGGAGCGGCGCCGAATAAGGGGACGGCCGATGGACCGCGAGACGTTGGTTTACAAAGTGGCGGAGATAGTGGCGCGG
>DAHXMK010000066.1 GCA_027365515.1 Candidatus Aminicenantota bacterium | reverse complement strand
GACCCTCCGCAGGCCGCGCCTGAAGCTTTGGCGGCGGTGAAGATGGAACAGCCGATGGACCTGCGGGTTCTGGCCCGCTGCGCCGGAGTGACGTTGGAAGAGATTCAGGCGGCCAACCCTTCGTTGCGAAGGCTGGTCACGCCGCCGAGGCCTTTCACGCTGAAGCTTCCGGCCGACAAGCTCGAAACGTTCCAGGCGGAGATGGCGAAGGTGCCGGCCGAAGAGAAGGAGGAGATCGTCGTCCACCGCGTGGCGCGCGGTGAAAACCTTCACTCGATAGCGAAAAAGTACCAGGTGTCGCCGAACCTCATAAGAATAGTGAACAGGCTCAGGTCGTGGTACGTGCGTCCCGGCCAGGAGCTGGTCGTGCCCAGAGGCAGCGCGGCGAACGACCCGTCGCTGTACGCCGAGGAGCGCTCGGCGCCCAGGCGCCGCCAGAAAATCTACAAGGTGAGGCGCGGCGACACTCTGGCGGCCATCTCCTCGCGCACAGGCGTCTCGGTCCAGGCCTTGAGAGAGATCAACAACATCTCCGGCGACGAGATAAGGCCAGGCCAGCGGCTGGTTCTTGCATCAGGCTCCGGCTCCAGGGGCCAGGCCGGAGAGCTCGGAGCCAAAGCAGGCGCCGGAACCAAAATCCATCACGTCAGGCAAGGGGATACGCTTTACCAATTGGCGATTCAGTACAACACGACCATTGATAATCTGTGCCGCCTGAACAGGATTTCTCCAGGAAAGACGCTCCACCTCGGTGACAGCCTGCTGGTCCCTTGAATTGACACGAAGCCGTTTGGGCGGCATATTAAACACCCGGAGGCGTGCCAGGTGGGCGAAGCATCGGTTCTACGTTACGATGACCTGCCGCTAGATGATTTTCTCGTCTGCCTGATGCAGCACGAGAAGGAGCCGCGCGCCGGATACCTGCCCGGAGCCGCGAGCCTCAATGAGGCGAGGTTCACGGCGAAGCTTCAGCCGCCGCCATCCGGGCCGGGAGCAATCAGCTTCTTTCTTCTCCAGGAAACCGATGCCATGAGCCAAGTCTCCGAGGAGATCGTGATCATAGCCGGCCTTGGCTCCGCCTCCTCGCGGCTGAGGGATGAAGCAACAGCCCTGAGGGATTTTCTCGGGGGCGCGGGGCAGCCTTCGCTTCTGCGCATTGACCCCAGATACGGCCTCGTGTGCGGAAGCTCCATCGAGCCGGTTGACCCTTCCATCAGGTGGGACAAGGGCGGGGCCTACGCGGCTCTCTACTTGGTTTCTGACCCCGGTTCCCCGTCGCTAGCAGTGATGGAATATATCCCGCAGGAACAGAGGCGCCGCTTCACCGAACTCTTTGTCAAGTACAACCAGCTCCAGCCGAAGAGCCCTTCGTTTCTGGCGGACGCGTGGAAGAAGTTTCGCGGCGGCTCGCTCACCGCGCAAACGGGCGGCACGCCACGAATTGGCTACAGGCAGGTCAAGCTCGTCGCCCGTTTCTTGAAGTCGAGGGCGCTTTCTCCGGCGTTCATTTCTCTGATCTTCAAAGGGGTGCGGCAGGAGAATTTCCCTTCCATGCTCCTGGACCCTGGCCGCGCCGTATCTGCCTCCGGCCATCACGACAGGTTTTTCGCTTCGCTCTCCGAGTTGGCGTCATGATGAAGAGTGGCGCTCTGGCCGTGGCGCTGGCCTTTCTTTGCTCATCCGGGCTGCAAGCTATGGAACTCGTTGTCTTCACCGGCGACAAGACACTTGCCGTAATGTCGTACGAGGAGAGGGGCGGCCAGGCGGTCATGGTACTGCCTGGCGGCGGGAGCCTCGGCTGTCCCAAAAGCCGCGTGCTGGCTCACATTGACGGCTACGTCCCGCCTCCCGATGATCCCGAGCCGGAGCGGCCTCTTCCTCAGAGCCTGCCATACCGAGGCCTGATAGCCAAGTACTGCCAGAGGTATGGAATGGACTGCAAGCTCGTGGCCGCCGTCATAAAGGTGGAATCGAACTTCAACCCCAGGGCGGTCTCTCCGAAGGGGGCGCAGGGGCTGATGCAGCTCATGCCTCAAGTGCAGCGGGACGAGGGAGTCAGAAACGCGTTTGACCCGGAGCAAAACCTGAAGGCCGGGATTCGTTACCTCAAGAAAATGCTCGAAGCCTGCCAGGGCGACCTCGGCCTCGCGCTCGCCGCGTACAATGCAGGGCTGACGCGCGTTAAAACGGCCGAGACCGTCCCGCGAATTCCGGAAACCGAAGGCTACGTGGCCAAAATCCTCGTCCTTGTCGAACAGATGTAGCAAAAAAAAGAGGGCCGAAAGGCCCTCGAGGGTTGGAGGAAGGAAGTTGGGATAAGGAGGTTACGCCAAGGGCTGCGCGAAGCTCCCTTGCGGGGCGCCCCACGCCTCCTCGGATGATTCGATCGGGTGGTACGCGAGAGAAGAGCGGATAAGCTTGGCCATCTCGGTGTGAAGCCCGTGGCCGCCCTTGTGGACTATGACGTGCGCCTTTAGGGCGAAGCCGCAAAGCGAAAGGTCGCCCAGCACGTCAAGAATCTTGTGGCGCACGAATTCGTTGGCGAATCTCAAGTGGTCGTTAAGAACTTTGTTTTCGTCAAGCACGACGGCGTTTTCTTTCGAGCCTCCCAGCGTCAACCCCTTTACGCGAAGAAACTCGATGTCCCGCATGAATCCGAATGTGCGAGCCGGGGCGATCTGATCCTCGAAGGTGGCGGGCGTGACCGGAATGGTGACCGTCTGCTGCCTGATGAGAGGGTGGTCGTAATCAACCGTGTAGGTGACCCTCAACTCTCGCGAAGGCATCAGCTTGATCCACCGCCCGCTGTCGCCGGCCTGGAGGGGCCGCACGATTCTGAGATAAGGCCTGGTGCGGCTTTGAGGGACGGTTCCCGCTTCCCTGATCATGTAGACGAACGAGGCCGCCGAGCCGTCCATTATCGGGACCTCGGGGGCGTTCAATTCTATGACGGCGTTGTCAACGCCCATGCAGTATAGGGCGCCGAGAAGGTGCTCGACAGTGCTGACGGTCAGGCCGCCGCTTCCCAGCGTCGTGGCGAAATCAACTCGGCCTACTTCGGAGGCGGAGGCGCGTATCTCGCCTCCCTCCCTGTCCAGCCTGCGGAAGACGACACCAGCGTCGGGCGGGGCCGGAAGGAGGCGCAAGAGCACCGCCTTTCCAGAGTGAAGCCCTACCCCGGTGCACTCGATCTCGTTTTTTAGCGTCCGCTGGTAATACACTCACCCTCCGCCGCCGCTTCACAGCAAGAATTGTGCCTTGATGAAAAGCCTTTGTTTTCAACCCGAAATATGTCTTTAGTGGCCTTCACGCCACACGCCGCTGTGTCTTTCACGCCCCTACCGCGGCCTCAAAGCGGATGTTCGATGTACCGCCTTGCCCCCGGCGTCGCCGGCGCCTATACTGCAATCGCGGCTCAGGGAGCGCGAATGCAGGAAGTGGCGCAAGAAAAGCATGCCGGACGACACGTAGGTCGCCCTTCGTCACGATTAACATTATCACACGGGCCAAGGAAGGTCAGAGGCGAGAAAGCACTGCATTGATCAAATTCCATGAGGTTGCACATGAGCGAAGTCACGGACCACCTGCTTCGTCAGGCTTCGCGGTCCGAGGCGCTCCAAGTACGAAAGTACGAGTCGGTGCCGCCCGCCTCATGACAAAAGACAAGACTGATGGAAGGCGGCCTCGAATGGCATTGCACTCTACACGAAGAACGGGTGCGGCTTGGCGCGGCTTTGGAGTGCGGCGGCTTGCCGCCGCTTTCGATGAGGGGGCTTGCCACGGCATGCCGTCTTCATTGCTTCCAGCCGCGCCTTCGGGCTTCGCCCTTCCGGACGCTTCGCGTCCTGCCGCGCCCTTCGTCGGTGATAAGTTGATAAGTGGATAAGTTTATGAGAATAGCGCAAACGCGTTTTTCTCGCCCCTATTAACCTACAAGCTTATCAGCTCATAGACTAAAACCGCCTTCGTGTTTTCGCCGGCGCTGTGGCGGCTAATCTAATTTCGATGTAGACTTGTCAAAGAGTTGGAGCGATGGATGGCGGAGGCGCCCCAGGAATGGCTGAGACGGATACAAGCCGGAGAACCCGCTGCCGCCGAGCGGCTGATGGGGGAGATGTTTGGCCCCGTCAGGCGCTATCTGGAGGGAATGCTCCGCAATCCCGCTCAGGCGGAGGACTTGGCGCAGGAAGCGATGGTAAGGCTGGTCGAGCACGCCTCGGAGTTCCGTGGGGAGGCTTCGCTGAGGACCTACCTTTTCCAGATAGCCCACAACCTGGCGCTGAATCACATTTCGGCCGCGCCGACGAAGCGGGAGGAGTACGGCTCGGAAGCGCCGCTCTCAAAAGAGGACGGCCGTTCGGGAGCCTTCGAGACGCTTGCGCTCGAAGAGGAGCGGCGCAGGGTTCGGCTGGCGCTTGGCTGTCTGCCTCCGCGGCAGCGCTCGGTGGTAATTCTCCGAGCTTGGGAAGAGTTGTCATTCAAGGAGATAGCTCGCGTCATGGGGCTGGCCGAGGGGACCGCGAAGGCGCACTACTTTTTCGCGTTGAAGAACATGCGCCGGGCGATGGAGGCTGAAAATGGACCATGAAGAAGCGGTGAAACGGCTTATCATCGGCGGCCCCGTTCCCATCGAGGCGGCGAGTCACGTTGAAGGTTGTGTTTCATGCCGCGAGGAGCTTGCGGCGCTTCATTCCACCGAAGCATTGCTCAAACGGGCAAAGCCGTCAATAGAGCCAGCGCAATACCATGCTCGCCCCGCCTTGGAGGCACGGCCATCCCGGATAAGAAGGCGGGCGCTGGCCGCTGCCGCGGCCATTCTCCTCGCCGGGCTGGTTGGGGGATGGTCGTTGGGCAGAATGTCCGGACAGCAGCGGACGGCGGCGCCATCGAGGGAAGTGGCATTGGCGGAGGTGCCGTGGGCGCCCTCTTCGGAGGACTCGACGCTCTCACTCCTCCAATCGGCTTATCCGGTGGCCGACCGCTTTTCATCGGTCACCACCGCTGACACCACAAGCTATATGGAACCCGAGTGAGGGAGGGTCGAATGAACCGAAGATTGGCTACCGCTCTTTTCGCCCTGGCATTCTTCAGGCTGGTGGCGGCGCAGGAACCTCCTCCGCCGGCTGGGCCGCCCCCGCCGCCGCGGGACGATGAGCAGACGACCGAGGCGGCGTCGCGCCGCGAGACGATCCGGATATACATCGTCCACCAGATGCGCGAGAAACTGGGCCTTACCGACGCTCAAACGCTCAAGGTTCTTGACGTGATGAGCGCAATGGACGAAATCAGGCCCGTCCACAACCGCGCGATGCGCCAGCACATGAGCCGCCTCCAGGTGATGCTCGACGACCCGGCGACGACGGACGCGGCCTTCAAGGAAGAGGTTTTATCCATCCGCAAGGAGATGGCCGACCAGGAGAAACGCCTAAGAGAACAGGAGGACCGCCTCCTTGAAATAATGACGCCGAGGCAGCAGGCGCAGTGGCTCTTGCTGCGGCGCGAGCTGATGGGGAGAGTCGGCCAGGAAATGAGGCAGGGCAACCAGCGCGCCCCCGGCGGCCCGCAGGGGCCATACAGGAAGTGGGGGGGGCACTGAGCGCCCCCCGCCGCGCGCCGCTCTTCAAGCGGCTTGCATCATTTCTTGGCCTTGTTCTGCCTAGCCGTTCGCCCAAGAAATTGGGCCGCCAGGGCGAGAAGGCGGCGGCCCGTTACCTTGAGAAGGCCGGGTACAAAATTCTTGCGCGCAACTTCGGAGTGCGGGGCGGCGAAGCTGACATCATTGCTGAAAAGGAGGGGATCATCCACGCCGTCGAGGTGAAGTCGCGTTCCAGCCGCGCCTTCGGTTCTCCAGAGGAGGCCGTAACTCCTCTCAAGGCCCGCCGTCTGATGAGGGCCGCCGTTTCCTACTGCCGCTCGCGGAATGTCTCTCTTTCAAAGCTCAGGCTCGACGTTATCGCAGTCGAACCCGACGCCTCTGGAGCATTAGCCATCCGCCACCACCCAAACGCTCTTTCTACTGCCAGCCAGAGCCGAAGAAAATAGCCAGCCAAGAGTGCGATTGGCCAGCGACTCTCTTACATCGGCTGAATTAGGCTCCAAACTCCGTGTTTAAAGCGCCAGAGGCGGATCCTGCCGTCAATTCCCGCCACTCTGACCGCCCAGCCGCTTCTTCCATCGCCTTCGGAGAGATATAGGGAGCCAGGCGTGGCGGTCGCCGTCGGGCTGAAGGTCAATGTGTCGCCGCGTCCGAACCTTACTGGGTCCTCTCCGGCAAGGGGCTTGCCTGCTGGATCGTTCGTGGCTCCATCAGGAATGGCGACGCGGGATTGATCCTCGCTCAGGGCCACTTCCGGCCCGACCGGCCGGTCGGTTCCGCGAGCGACGTCGTCCGAGCAAACGCCGTCCCCGTCCCCGTCTTTGTACAGGCGCGCATAGACTTTGCCGCCTCTTTCGAAGAAGCGTATGCCGACGTTTGAAAGCGACTGCACCGCCGTCGTGCGCGCTTCGCCCAAGAGGCTTTCAAGAACAGTGAGAAGGCTTTCGGAGGCGCTCTGCTCCCGTATTCTTTGAAACGCGCCTATTGTCAAGCACGCCATGATGCCGATGATGGTTACGACGATCATCATTTCGAGCATCGTGTACCCGAGTTGCGCCGTGGGTGGACCGTTCTTCTCCGAGTGGCGGCTCATCTTTCCCTCCATTAGTGTCAAGGTGGAAGAAGCGAGGCTGGCGGCGGACCCTCTCCGGCTTTATCCGGCATGGCCGGATTGAAGCCTTCGTTCGCACTTACGGGCCCGCCGCCAAGGCGGTGAAGAGGCTACAAAGTCAGGTAAGGCTTGAGGCCTTCAAAGATCTTGGGGCCGATGCCTTTGACGTTGCGCAGCTCGTCAACGTTCTTGAACCCCTTGTGCGCCTCGCGGTAATCAACGATACGTTGGGCGACCTTCGCGCCGATCCTGGGGAGCGTCTGAAACTGCGAAGCCGTCGCGCTGTTGATGTTCACCTTCGCCTCCGGCGCTTTCTTTGCGCCGCGCGGGGCGTGCGGAGCTTTCTGGAGAGGGCTCTTCACCACGTTGTCGCCAGTCACTTTCACCTTGGGCTCTTTGGGCTGTCTGGCTTGTGCCGGAAGAGCGCCCATCATGAGTCCCACAACCGCCGCCACTGCCGCTACCATCGCCATCGTTTTGAACGTCTTCATCTTCTTCTCCTTTCGCGGGCTTTCCCGCATTTTTGTTTTGCCTCTTGTTTTGAACCGTTCTCTCTTACTCCCCTTCTCGCTTCTTCCTTCCGCCCTTCGCCGCCCTATTGCCTCCTTTCATCTCATCTCCCGCGTCTTTGTGCGGGACGCTCTCATTAGAGCAGCGGCCGTGCCATGTCTTGCCAATAGGAGAATGTGTCTTTATTTCAATTGGTTACGGCATCGCGTTCTGCGAAGAGAAATCCCTCTTCTTGCAGCCTGGCGAAGCGGCCAAGGTTATGTCGCGCCTTTTCAATGAGTTACAAAGTAGCGTCGGATTGACGCCCAGAGACTCAAGCCAATAGCATTAAAGCATTAGCTAACTGTTTGCTTTTAAAAGAGATAACTCGGCAACCCCCGATTTTTTGCCGTCAAGAGCTCTCCCTTGAGGCTGGCAAGATGCTTGCGCTGTTGCGTTGAGGAGGTGACTCATGGAAAGCGTCGTCGCTTTGTCTATCAAGGAATGGCCCCAAGAGGAAAGGCCGAGGGAGAGATGTTTGAACAGGGGCGCGGCCGCGCTCAGTACGATGGAGCTGATAGCCATCCTACTGAGAACTGGAACCAAGGGGAAGACGGCTCTCGACCTGGCCAGGGACGTATTGAAGGAGGCCGGCTCGCTTCGGGGGCTCTCTTCGCTGGCGCCCGCCGAGGTTTCGAGGCTGGCCTCCATGGGGAAGGTCAGGGCGGCTCAGGTCTGCGCCGCGATTGAACTGGCGAGAAGGTTCGTGGACGAGGAGGTGGCCACGGCGGAGACCCTTTCGGGCGCGGAAGAGGCTTACAAGTTTCTGAAGCCGAGGCTGAGGGACCTTCCCCATGAAGTCTTCGCCGTCATTTTCCTGAATCAGAAGCACGGAGTGATCGCCTACCGGGAACTTTTCAGGGGATCCATCTCGGCGTCGAACGTCCATCCAAGAGAGGTCGTGAAGGAGTCGCTGAAGCATAACGCCGCGGCGGTGATTCTCGCCCACAACCATCCCTCCGGCCACGTCAGCCCAAGCCCCGATGACTTGAGGCTCACGGAGGACCTGAGGGCGCTGTTGAGGCATCTCGACGTGCGGGTCGTGGACCACCTGATCGTAGGCGGCAACGGCTACTTCAGCTTTTCAAGAGAGGGCCTCTTGAACAGCTAGGCCGGCACCATTAAATCGCCTGACTGCCGGCAGGCAGGCCCGCCCGCGGGCCAGACGCGCGGGAAAGGAGGATCAAAGATGTACAAGCAGAGCGGAAACCAAGAGGCGGAGAGCCACCAGCAGGGAGCCAAGCCGGCATGGGAGATTTTCTTCACCGACGATGCGGGCATGGTCATCGAGCGCCATTGGGAAGACAAAGTCACCGGCAGAAAGGGCACGGCTTGGGACAAACGAGGATCCCTCTGGGCCGGGACGACGAAGGGAGGGGAGGAGACCCTTCGCGGCAAACTGACGCTGCCCAATGGCGAAGAGGTCCGGCTTTCGCTGAGAAAACCAAGAGAGAAGAGAAACAACATGGCGTAAATAAAAAAATTAGGCCCGGCCCAGAAAAGGGCCGGGCTGCCTTTAACAATTTACCTTGACACAGCAACGGGTGCGTCTGCTTGACGCGCCCGCGCAGATCCAAGCGCGTCAGCCCGCCGCTTCGGCGTACTCCTGCCTGATGGCGTCAACCGTCTGCTTGACCGAAATGATCTCTTTGGCCCGGTAAGCATTTGAGCCGGCGAAGGCGAAGCCGCTGCCGAGATTGCCCCGCTGGGCGTTCACCAAGGCAAGCGCGATGCAGTAGGGCGCCTTCTGGTAATCGCAGGTGATGATGCAATGGTAAGGGCATTTGAAAGGGGCTTTTTTTCCGCCCTCGGCCGCTTCCGTGAAAGCGTTCCGGATGGCCCTGCCCGGAAGGCCTACGGGGCTCTTTATTATCGTGAGGTCTTCTTTGCCGGCGTCAATGTAACTCTGCTTAAAAACGTCGGAAGCGTCGCATTCCCGCGTCGTCACGAAGCGGGTCGCCATCTGGACGCCGGAAGCTCCCAGCTTCTGAAACTTGAGAATGTCCGCGCCGGTATAGACGCCTCCGGCGGCTATCACCGGGATCGCTTTTCCCGCCTTGGCCTCGAAACGCTTGGCCGTCTCGGCGACTTCCGGGATCAGCTTTTCAAGGGCGTGAGCCGGATCGCTTATCTCTTCGAGCTTGAATCCGAGGTGGCCGCCGGCGAGGGGGCCCTCAACGACCATCGCGTCCGGGGCATACCCGTACTTATCAAGCCATCGCTTGCAGATGATCGCGGCGGCCCTGGCGGAAGAGACGATGGGAATTAGCTTGGTCTGGCATCCTTCGGTCAAGTGCTTTGGCATGTCCAAAGGCAGGCCCGCGCCGGATATGATGAAATCAATTTTCTCTTCGATGGCCGCCTTGACCATTTCGGCGTAGTTGCTCATCGCCACCATGATATTCACCGCGAGCAGCCCCTTTGTCTTTTCGCGCGCCTTGCGTATCTCCTTCTTCAGCGCCCTGACGTTGGCCTCGATGAAATTGGTGTAAATGTCCGGCTCGAACATGCCGATGCCGACGGCTGCGATTGTGCCGATGCCGCCCTCCTCGGCCACCGCTGAGGCGAGTGATGAAAGCGATATCCCCACTCCCATGCCGCCCTGTATTATTGGCAGCGAAGCTTCAAAACCGCCTATCTTGAGCGTTCCCAGAGTTGAGTGTCCCACCGTTGCTCCTTTGCCGCGGCGTCGCCGTCCGGCCAAATCTAGCAGAACTTCACCGGGCCGCTTCAGCGGCTCGTTCAAACGCGGCCTTTGCCGCCTCCACCGTCTCTTCCACGTCGCCGTCACCGTGGGCGTAAGAAATGAAACCGGTCTCGAATTGGCTCGGGGCCAAGTAAATTCCCCGATCAAGCATCTCTTTGAAGTAAGCCGCGAAGCGAGCGGTGTCGCACCTCCTGGCCGAGGCGTCGTCCTCGACCGGCTCCTTCGCGAAAAACACCGTGAACATCGAGCCCTGGCTGTTCACCGTGATCTCGGCGCCCGCGGCCGATGCCGCTGCCTTGACGCCCTCTCCAAGCTTCCTGGTCAGGGTGTCGAGCCGCGGATAGATGGCGCTTCGGTCCCGGTCGAGAATCCTCAGTTGGGTCAGGCCGGCTGCCATCGCAAGCGGGTTGCCAGAGAGCGTTCCCGCCTGGTAAACGGGCCCAGATGGCGAGATTTGCCGCATCAGCTCACGCTTCCCGCCGTAGGCTCCCACCGGAAGCCCGCCCCCGATTATCTTGCCGTAGGTCACGAGGTCGGGCTCGACCTTCGAAACCTCGGCCATGCCTCCGAAGGCGACGCGGAAGCCGCTCATCACCTCGTCGAAAATAAGCACCGCGCCGTGTTTGGAGCAGAGCGTCCTGACGCTTTCCAAATAACCGGGCCTCGGAATCAGCGTGCCGACGTTTCCGGGAAGCGGCTCCAGTATGAAGCATGCCACTTGCCCGGCGTTGGCTTCGAGGACCTTTTCGAGCGCCGCCGCGTCGTTGTATGGAATGACCAGCGTGTCGGCGGCTAAAGACTTCGGGACTCCTGGGCTTGAAGGCGTTCCAAAAGTGAGCGCGCCGCTTCCAGCCTCCACGAGGAGTGAATCGCCGTGGCCGTGGTAGCAGCACGCAACCTTTATGATCTTGTCCCGTCCAGTCGCGCCCCTGGCGAGCCGTATAGCTGACATCGTCGCTTCGGTGCCAGAGTTGACCATCCTTACCATTTGAAGGTGAGGAAGCTTGTCGCAGAGAAACTCCGCCATCTCGACTTCAAGGCGAGTCGGGGCGCCGAACGACGCGCCGTTCCTGAGCGCCCGTTCT
>DAHXMK010000060.1 GCA_027365515.1 Candidatus Aminicenantota bacterium | reverse complement strand
CGACAGGATCATGCGCGCCTTCGCGCCGACCTCCATCTGGAGGGCCTGATAGATCGTGCTGAAGACGGCGTTGTAAGCTTCCACCCTGGGAGTAAGCGGAAGCCTCTCGGTCTCGGCGATCTCGGCTCTCGCCGGGGCGGCTGGCTTCTCCGTCTTCTGCGGCACGCACACGAGGCCGGCCGAGATAAGCGACACCACCGCCTTCTTGGCTTCGAGATCCCCGACCTTGGACTTGAGAATGACCTCCTGCACGGTGCGGCCGCCGGTCACCTGTCCAAGAACCTGCTCCTCTTCAAAAGAGAGGGCGGTCGAGGCTGTCACGTCCTCCGAAAGGGAGAGAATGGCTTCCATGGGAGGCAGCCTCTCCTGCAAGTGGCCCCACTCGTCCATCCTGCGCGTGGCCTCCATCACGTAGTTCGTCGTCGTCATCGGCAGCGGCAGAGTGAAAGGAGGCTTTACCTCTCCGTTCTGGAACCTGAAACGCCCCTTCCCAAGAGAAAAGACGCGATAGAGAATCTCCTCGACGGATTTGATCCACTCGTCCTGGAACTCCGAGGGCGTCAGCCCGGAGAGCGCCAGAAGCTGCTTGGGCACGTCGGCTTGAGCGTCCTCGATGCGGGACAGCCCTTCCACCAGGTCCTGCTCCGTTATGAACTGTCTGCGGAGGAGGTGGGCGGCGAGGCCGACGCGCGAGTCTGTGCCGGCCGCGTAAACCAAACTGCCGGCCTTGAAGAAGAAGCCCCACGGGTGCTCCTCCTGGACTTCGAGCACGCCGCTCTTTCTGCTGGCCGACAGAAAGAGGAGGACGTCGGAAAGCGACAGGACCGAAAGGTCGCCCTCGAACTGTACGCCGTCCTCGCCGCTTCTCGCGAAGGCGCGCTCCTTGATGCGGTCCAGCGACTGAAAAACGTGGTAGGCCTCAAGTATCTGCGGGAGCCTGCCCGATTCAAGGTCAACGTAGATTGGCGACAGGACCAGGCATCCGGTGCGGACGTGGACGACCGCCTCCTTGGCTTTGCCGAAGGTTTCCTCGACGATCTCTTTCGGGATGAGAACGGAGCCGTCGGCTTGGATGGGAAGAGATTTTCGCAAGGCCCCTCCACGAGTGAATTTACCCCGCGCCCCGCACAATTGTCAACAGGCCGGAATTGGCCTGGCATAGCGGCGCGATCGAATGATACCAGGGGGACCATGGGAGGAGGTGCGGTTACGACACGGTCTTCTCCTCCCACCCTCGCACTACATCAAACGCCTCACGCGGGCTTCGCGCCCGCTGAAGTTCCCGTACAAGGCCGCGATCCAAGGCGATGCGGCTTGCGGCCGCCAGGAGCTGGAGTTGTTCCTCCGGGACCTCTTCTGGCGACAATATAAGGAAAACCAGCCTGATTGAAGCCACCGATCCGAGCACGCCGCCCCTTGTGATTCCAAGGGCCGCGCGCGACGAGCCGATCCGGGGTAGGCGCGCGTGCGGAAAGGCCGCGCCCTCGTGAAAAAGGAACGTCGAGCCCTGGGCCTCGCGGGCCAAGACGGCCGCCAGTACCGTCTTAGATTCCAAGTCCGAATCTAAGACGGTACTGGCGGCCGTCTTGGCCCGCGAGGCCCAGGGCTCGACGTTCCTTTTTCACGAGGGCGCGG
>DAHXMK010000059.1 GCA_027365515.1 Candidatus Aminicenantota bacterium | reverse complement strand
AACCCTCGTTTACGGCGCCACGAACTTGACCGCCTTCGTCGTCGAAGGCGACCTTCGGAACCTGCTCAGGAGAAGCCAGATGGACAAGCGCATCGAAAAGCTCTCCGGCCACATCATACTTTGCGGCGCTGGACGCGTTGGAAGAAACATAGCCGAGGAGATATGCCGCATGGGCCAGGACATAGTCGTCATTGACACCGACCCCGAACACTTGGCCTATCTCGAGCACCTCCCTTGCGCGCCGATGTTCGTCGTAGGGAACGCCACCGATGACCACGTGCTGGAACAGGCCGGCATCGCCAAGGCCAGCGGCTTCATAGCCGCGCTAGCCACCGACAGCGACAACCTGTATGTCGTCCTTTCTGCAAGGCATATGAACCCGGGGCTTCGGATAGTCGCCAGGGTAAACGAGGAAGAAGTGACCGCCAAGATGCTGAGGGCCGGTGCCAACAAGGCCATCTGCCCATCCCACATCGGCGGGCTGAGGATGGCCTCGGAGCTTATCCGCCCGGACGTCGTGGACTTCCTCGATAAGATGCTGCGGGAGAAAGAGGGCAAGCTAAGGGTGTCGGAGGCCGTCGTGGCGGAAGGTGGCTCGCTGGCGGGCAGGACTCTTTCCGAAGCGCACATCCCCAAGAAAACCGGCTGCGTCGTGGTTGCACTGAGAAGGCCCAGCGGCGACTTCGCTTTCAACCCGCAGGCCCACGAGAGGCTCGTCGCTGGAGACGTCCTCATTGTCATTGGCGAAGTCGAACAGGTCAATCTTCTTTCAAAGCTCGCCGGGCGCGTGGAAGTCTAAAAAGCAAAGAGTGGCGGTCTTTGCCTGCACCGCCACTTCATCAGGTTGCCGCCGCTTATCTGTACTTTCCCTGAATGTAATCGGTTAGGTGCAGGAGCGTGTACTCCTGGTTCTTGGAGTGCCACCTGTTGCAGTCGCCGATTGAGATCATGCCGCAGATGCCTCTCTTCGGGCAGACGACGGGCAGATGCCTGTGGCGTAGCTCGGTCATTATGGCCATAGCCTCCTTGATGGGAGTCCCGGGCTCGACGAAGAGCACGTCTTTCGACATGATCTCCCGGACTTGAATCTCCGCCGGGTTCGCCCCGTTGGCGACCACTTTGGTCAGAAGGTCTCGCTCCGTTAAGATCCCGGCTACGGCGTCATTCTCCACCACCAATACGGCGCCGATGCGCTTCTCGTTCATGAGGCGGGCGACTTCGAGCACGCTCGTTCCCGGCCCCGTGGAAACAACGTTGCTTCCCTTCTCTTTCAAAAGCAGGTCAACGGTCTCCATGACGGCCTCCTCTGTTAAGATTCCATTATGGGCATATTGCCCTATCAAAAGCAAGCCACCGAGGATGGTGGAAGATCAGCGGAGAATTTCTACCAATCCTCGCCGCGAAGGCTTTTGCGAAGGTAGAAGATGTCCTTCCTTAAGGCGTAGCCATGTTTCCGCATCAACGCGAGGCTGGCGCCGTTCCAATCCTCCACGAGCGCGCAGACGAGCCCTCTGCCTCGCCTCGCGAACTCCTCCTCGCACCACGCCATGAGGTCGGAGGCAAGCCCCTTCCTTCTATAGCCGGGCAGGATGGCAAGGCGGTTGATCCATCCCTTTCTCCCTTCGTCCGTGCCGACGGTGACGCCGACGAGCCGGTCGCCTTCGAAAGCGCCGATGTAGAAAGTCCGCCCATCATTTATCTCCGCCTGCATCAGCTCCAGCTTGTCGCGGCCCTTGGGATGAAAAGGCAGGCCGGCCTCTTTCCAGAGCTTATGAACCGCGGGCAGGTCTTTGGATTCAAGCAAGCCGAGTCTTGTCATGAGCCATTCTCCAGGATGGTCACCACAGCTTGGGCCAGGATTTCTCTTCCGGCCCGCTCCCCTTCTCCGAATCGTCCCGCGCCGGTTTCGCGCTGGCATGATTGACCGTTTCCCCTTGAGGCCTGACGCGATAATAGGTCTTGCGCATCGGGTAACGCGGCGGCGTGAATTCGTCGCCGCTCTCTTGAGCCTGTTCAATCGCGGTGAAGCAATTCTGCACCTTGGCGTCCAAATTATCGAGGTGGTGGAAGAAGATCGCCTCGGGCGTCGCCGGATCGGCCGCCGACCCGAAGCCCTCCGACCTTTCGCCCTGGTGGCTCAGGACGAGGTGAGTGAGATGAAGCTTCTTCTCCTCCGGGAAATCTTTCATCCTCCCGCACAACTCCTCGACGAGCCGCGCCCCCATGTAGATGTGGCCAAGAAGCTTTCCCTTGGTCGTGTAGTCGAAACCCGGGAGCGCCGAGATCTCCCAAGCCTTTCCGGCGTCATGAAAGAAGCAGCCGAGAATGACGAGCTCCTCGTCGAGGCCGGGATAGAGCGGAGCGAGCGCCTTGGCGCCCCTGGCAAGCTGAAGAGAGTGCTCCAGGAGGCCGTGGACCCAGGCGTGATGGACCGCCTTCGCGGCTGGAGCGTTGCAGAAGGGGCCGAACAGTTGCTGGCCCTCCCTGAATGAGGAGAGAAGCCTCTTGTAGTCCGGGTCTTTCAAAGAGGCTATGGCGGCGTCAAGTTCGTACACCATCTCCTTCAGCGGGCGCAGGCTCTTTGGGGAAAACAGTTCGGGCGAGGCATTGGGCGCCGGGGCCGCTTCAAGGATGTTCAACTGGAGCGCGCCCGAGAACGACTCGACGCGGGCGCGGATTTTCACGGCGCTTCCGGCCGCGAGCGACGGCTCCAGCGCCTTGACCCTTCCGCCCTTTCCCCCTGACGAGTCCCACACCTTGCCCGAGATAGAACCCGTAGAGTCTTGAAGCTGCCCCTCCCAATAGGGATCGCCGTTCTTCGTCCTCTTGACGGACGATGAGACAAGCCACAGCGTCCCCTCGAAGGTCTGCCCATCCTTTAACTCGTTTACCGTAGCCATCTCCGCCTCCGCGCCATATTTTATACCACAGCAATGAGCCCACGGCCTATAGCCGACGACTTCGTGTTCTCCTCTTGCCACCGGCGATAATCTTGACCGGGTTCTGCGTTATACTTTGATGGAAGGACGGCGCGATGGATAGAAGCTCGTTCCTGAGGAAGCTGCTTTTCGTGGACGCCGCTTCGGAGGCGCAAAGGGTCGTCCGGGGCCTGCCGCCGAAGGGAGGCCGCTCCGACTACGCCGCGGTGGCTCACAAAGTCCCCTTTACATTCTTAAGGCCTCCGGGAGCCTGGCTGGAACCGGTTTTTCTCGCGAGGTGCACGCGCTGCGACCTTTGCCTTCAGGCTTGCCCCCCGGCCATCATCATTCGCGCCGGCCATCCGCTGATGGGCGAAGGGACGCCAATCCTCGACATCACTATCGCGCCGTGCGACGAGTGCGGCAAGTGCATTGACGCCTGCCCGGAGGAGGCGCTCTCCCGAAACGAGGACCGCCGCATGGGGCGCGCCGTAATCCATGATGACACCTGCCTCTTCGCGGCGGGCGAGAGCTGCAACCGCTGCGTGGAGGTCTGCCCGGAACCGGGGGCGCTGGCCCTCTCCAGCGACCACCGCGTGTCCGTTGACTGGAACAACTGCACTGGCTGCGCCATCTGCTACGCCGCCTGCCCCACCTCACCCAAGAGCATACACATCGAGGGAAGGCCACCGCTCCCGCTGCGGGCGCATCCCCCGGTTCCAAAGCCGAGGAGCCGATGAACGAAGGCCCACCGGCGCTTGCAATCTCCGGCTTGACGAAGCGCTACGGGCGCGTCGAGGCGGTCCGCGAACTCACGATCGCCGCGAAACCGGGAGAGATTTACGCCTTCCTTGGCCCGAACGGCGCCGGGAAGACGACGACGCTCAGGTGCGTTGCGGGCCTTCTTCTTCCGGACGCCGGGGAGATCCGCGTATGCGGCTTCAAGGTTTCGCCGGATGCGATCCCCTTCCGGGAGGTCCTCGCTTACGTCCAGGACCGGCCATACCTCTACGAAAAGCTCACCGCTTGGGAATACCTTGAATTCCTCGCCTCAGCGCGCAACTTGAAGGGCTGGCGCGAGGGCGCCGAAAGCATTCTCGGCCTCTTCAACCTTATGGATTGGCGCAACGCGCTGGTTGAAGGGTTTTCCCACGGAATGCGCCAGAAGCTGGCCCTCGCCGGGGCGCTTCTCCACAAGCCGAAACTGTTGATGGTGGACGAGCCCATGGTCGGCCTAGACCCGCGCTCATCGCGGGACGCGAGAGAGCTTTTCAAAACGCTGGCCGCTTCCGGCGCCTGCCTTTTTCTCTCGACCCACTCACTGGACATGGCGCAGGCCGTCGCCGACCGAATAGGAATACTTCACAAGGGGAAGCTGATCGCCGAAGGCAGCTTTTCGGAACTTCAGGAGATGTCACAAAGGCCGGGCAGCTCGCTTGAAGAGGTCTTCATTGAGCTTACCGAGGAGACCGCCGTGGCAGTCGAAGCGGCGAACGGAGAAGGCGGGTGAAGAATAAAATCGGGCCGCGCGTCGGCCTTGTTCTCGGAGGCGGAGGCGCGAGGGGCCTGGCTCACGTCGGCGTGATCGAAGTATTGGAAAAGGCCGGCGTCCCGATTGACCTGATCGTTGGAACCAGCGCCGGCGCCCTCGTAGGCGCGCTCTACTGCTGCTACCGCAACAGCGGCGATACCAGAGCGAGGCTTGCCAGCTTCGCCTCCTCGCCCCAATTCAAGGACGAGAAGTTCTCGGACCTCGTCCAGATGGCGCCGCCTCCTGGAACGGACCAAGGCTTTCTCCAGACGGCGCGCCGGTTCTACAAGCTCGGCCTCTTTTTCGCCACGACGCTGTTCCAGAAGAGCTTCATCAACACGGAGCAGTTCTCTAACGACATATCGGGCGTCGTGCCGGAAGCAAACATAGAGGACCTTCCCGTTCCGCTGGCCATCGTGGCCACGGACCTCAGGATGGGCGGCGAAGTCGTCATCACGAAGGGGGAACTGCGCAAGGCCGTCATGGCGTCGAGCGCCATCGCCGGCGTCTTCCCTCCGGTCGAGATAGACGGAATGGAG
>DAHXMK010000405.1 GCA_027365515.1 Candidatus Aminicenantota bacterium | reverse complement strand
CTCCTCCTTCACCTTCTCCTCGCACGCGTTGGAGCCGCACCAGTGGGCGTGGAAAAAGCCCCCCTTCTCCACGTCGCGTTTGAAGGCCTCGTAATCGTCGGCCTTGTAGCTGTGCTCATCTCGGAACTTGAGCGCCCTCGTGAAGAGCGCCTTCTGCAGGTCGTCCAATAGCGCCTTGAGCGCGGAAGCCGCGCCCACGAGCGGAACGCTCTCCTTCTGCCGCTTCTCGCCATCGCGGAGCGGGCGCGTCGCCACTCTCGGAACGGCTACGCAGGCCCCATTCTCGATGTCGCGCGGCCCGATCTCGATGCGGACGGGCACTCCTTTCATCTCCCACTCGTTGTACTTGAAGCCGGGCGACAAGTTTTCGCGCGAGTCCAACTGCGCGCCTATTCCTGCGGCGGCGAGGTCGTCCTTCAGCTTCGACGCGACTTCAACCACCTTCGCTTTTCCCACCTCGTCGCGATAGATGGGGACGATGACGACCTGCGTGGCCGCGAGCCTCGGCGGAAGCACAAGCCCCTGGTCATCGCCGTGAGCCATTATCAGCGCGCCTATCAGCCGCGTCGAAACGCCCCAGCTCGTCTGCCAGCAGTGCTGCCATCCGCCCTTCTCGTCCTGGAACTTGACGTCGAAAGCCTTGGCGAAATTCTGGCCGAGGTCGTGGCTGGTGCCGGCCTGCAGGGCCTTCCCGTCCTGCATCATCGCCTCGATGCATGTCGTCTTCAGCGCCCCGGCGAATTTTTCGGCGTCGCTCTTGATCCCCTTTATGACCGGGACCGCCATCCACTCCTCGGCGAAGCGGGCGTATATGTCGAGGATTCGTAGCACCTCTTCCCACGACTCCTCGTGAGTGGCGTGAGCCGTATGGCCCTCCTGCCAGAGAAACTCAGTCGTGCGCAGAAAGAGCCTCGTGCGCATCTCCCACCTGACGACGTTGGCCCACTGGTTCAAGAGCAGGGGCAGGTCCCTGTAGCTCTTGATCCATTTGGAGTACATCGCGTACATCACCGTCTCGGAGGTGGGGCGAACGATGAGCGGCTCTTCGAGCTCGCTGTCGGGAGACGGCTCGACGCCTCCGCCCTCCTTCGGGCCGAGGCGGTGGTGGGTGACGACGGCGCACTCCTTCGCGAAGCCCTCGACGTGCTCCGCCTCCTTCGACAGAAAGGACATCGGGATGAAAATGGGGAAGTAGGCGTTGACGTGGCCCGTCGCCTTGAACATCGAATCGAGCGCCTTCTGCATGTTCTCCCAGAGCGCGTAGCCGTTGGGGCGGATGACCATGCACCCCTTGACCGGAGAGTAGTCGGCCATCTCCGCCTTCAGGACGATGCCCTGGTACCACTGGCTGTAATCCTCGCTCCTCGGCGTTACGGCTTTCTCGTCGCGCTCCTTCGCCATCTATCTCCTCCACTTACTAATCCGAGCGGGAAAGGGTTGGCTCCTTCC
Organism: Candidatus Aminicenantota bacterium; assembly: GCA_027365515.1. Taxonomy (GTDB): domain Bacteria; phylum Acidobacteriota; class UBA4820; order UBA4820; family DSQY01; genus JAEMPZ01. Next base: position 294 of record DAHXMK010000405.1, on the reverse strand, counting down.
CGCTCAGCGCTCGGCTTGGCAAAGCCAACCCTGGAGGGATGGCTTTGTATGAGTTCCCAGGGCTTCGGCCTCGCTGCTCACCCATCCCCGCTTCGAGGACCCCCTTCGCCAGGATGTCAACATTACTGGCGTCGGGGTAGTAACAGCGGCCGGGTGATCCCGGAAGCGGCCATTCTACAACATTTGACTTATCGGCGCTAAAGCCCCATTATTTCGGCGGAGGGGACCGGGCAGCCGCGGCGCGAGCCGAGGAAAGTCCGGACTCCACAGGGCGGCGCGCCTGCTAACGGCAGG
>DAHXMK010000404.1 GCA_027365515.1 Candidatus Aminicenantota bacterium | reverse complement strand
TCGAGCCGCAGGGCAAGCTCCCTGAGAAGCTGCATGGGTGTCAGCCTGGGGTGGACGATCATTATGAACCTGGCGTTCTCGTTTTTGTCCATCAGGGCGCGGCTCAGGGTGGTCTTGCCGCAGCCTATGTCGCCCGTGAGGACGGCGATTTCGCGCTCCTCGACGGCGTACTGAAGCCTGGCGAGCGCCTCTTCGTGGCCCTGCGCCATGTAAAGGAATCGTGGGTCTGGCGTCTTTCCGAACGGCCTTTCGCGAAGCCCGTAAAAGGCCTTATACACGCTCGGCCTCCGCCGCCGCCAAAAGGCTCGAAGTGTCCAGGACCAGAATCACCTGATTCTCGCCGACCTCCGTCGCCCCCGCGACGCCCGCCACGCGGCCGAGAGAGCGGCCTATAGGATGGATGACCGTCTCCTGCTCGCCCAAGAGGTCGTCAACGACGATGCCCGCGGCTTTGTCGCCCTTGTGGGCCACGACGACGAAGTGGCGCGCCGGCGCTTCTCCGTCGCGTCTCAGCCCGAAGCGCCGTTCGAGCCTGAGAAGCGGCAGCGTAGCCCCGCGCAGGTTGAATACTTCGCGCTGGTCAACCCAGTCAATGTCCTCCTGGCCGACTCTGAAAGTTTCCACGACCGACGAAATCGGGATGGCGAACGATTGGCCGCAGCAGCCGACGATGAGGCTCTGGATGATGGCGAGCGTTATTGGGAGCGTAATCTGGAAAATCGCCCCTTTTCCCGGTTCCGACCAGACCGCCAGCGTCCCCTTCATCGCTTCGACTGCGGTCTTGACGGCGTCCAGGCCGACGCCCCGGCCCGAGACTTCGGTCACCTGCTCCGAGGAGGAGAACCCGGGGAGGAAAATGAGTTCGAGGCTCTCATCGGGGCTCAGCTCGGCGTCTTCCTTGACGAGCCCCTTCTTGATTGCGGCTTGCCTGATCTTGTCGTGCTGAAGGCCCCGGCCGTCGTCACCGACCTCGATTACGATCGAGTTTCCCTTCTGGAAGGCCGAAACGGTGACCTGCCCCTCGAGCGGTTTCCCGGCGGCGCGGCGCTCTTCGAGAGGCTCTATCCCGTGGTCAATGCTGTTTCTGATGATGTGGATGAGCGGGGCGACCAACTGGTCAATCATCATCTTGTCCAGCTCGGTCTCGCCGCCGTAAAGGTGGATTTCCGCCTGCTTTCCAGCCTGCCTGGCCAAGCGCCTCGCCGTCCTGTTGAGCCTCGTGAATATCTGGCCGATGGGGACCATCCTGATGTCAAGGATCGCCCGTTGAAGCTCGTCGAGCTTCTTGTTCATCGAGCGGAGCGAGCGGCTGATGTCGGAATAAACGGCGGCCAGCGCCGGGTCTCCGGAGATGTTCGAAGAGGAGCGCTCCAGCGACGTGCTCAAGAGATTGAGCTCGCCGACTATTCCCATGACGGCATCAAGCTTGGTAATCGAAACCTTGACCGAATCGCTCAACCCGCGGACGTCCTCCGCCTCGTCGGCTTCGGCCCCCGGCTTCAGTTCCGGCTTGCCCTCCTCCTCCTGCTTTTCTGGCTCGGGCGCTTTCACCTGGGCCGCCCGGCTCTTGGGGGCGGGGGAGATGTCGGTGACTTGGCCGCCGTCCGAGGCGACCTCGGCGGCGACCTCTTCCAACGAGAGCGTGGTTCCAAAGATGAGGCGGAAGTGAAGACCGTCCGTTATCGCCGGGTCAACGACCGGCAGGGTGCTGACGACTTCGCCGATGCCGCCGAGCTTTTCTGCCAGCGCCCTCAGTCTTACGTCGAAGTCGCTGAACGAAAAGCCGACCTTGATGGTGAAGAGCTTGTTGCCCTCCTCTATGTTCTCTCTGAGCCTGTGCTCCTCGTACTCCGTCAGCGACTTCAATGTCTGCTCGTCGAGGAGCGGCTTTGAAGGCTCCTCGGGGGCGGCGGCCTTTGCGGGGGCGCCACCCTCGATCTTCGCGAGGAGCGTGGTGACGTCGGAGACTTCCTGCCCGGCGCCAGCCTCGGTCACGAGCTGCCTCAGCATTTTTCTGCTTTCGTCGAGCAAAGCGAAAAGCGGAGGGCTGAACGGCGTCTTTCCCATCCTGACGCCGTCAAGCAGGCTTTCAAGCGAGTGCGACAGCTTCGTGATGTGTTCGAGGCCCAACATCGAGGCGAGCCCCTTGAGCGAGTGCATCTCCCTGAATATCTTGTTGACCCTGTCGGGCCTGACTTTTTTCGATGACTCGAACTGCTCGTGCGCCGATTCGAGGTCCTCGCTCAGCCCTTCGAGTATCTCGTCGGCTTCGGCGACGAACTCCTTGAGCGCCTTTGCCTGGCTCTTGTCCATTTCTTCCCCGAGAATCTATGGAAGGTGCTGCTGAACTAGGCTGACGAGTTCGCCGTCGCTGAACGGCTTGACCAGGTAGCCGTTGGCCCCGATTGCCAGTCCGCGCTTCCTGTCCTCGTCTCCGGCCTCCGTCGAAATGATAAGGATGGGCACCTCCTTATAAGCGGGGTGCTGCCTGAGAAAAGTTATGAGCTCGAGCCCATTGATGTCTGGCATGTTGATGTCCGTGATGATTAGGCTGAACTCGTTCTCGGGAATCACTTTGAGCGCGGCGAAGCCGTTCTCGGCCTCGAAGACGTCCACCTCGAGGTGCTGCTCAAGCGAGGCGGCGATGAGGCTGCGCATGGCGTTGTTGTCCTCGACGACAAGCACCTTGGTTTTCACGGCGCCACCTCTTCTTTCAGCCCCTCGATCAGGCGAACTCCACTTGAACCTTGTTCGGGATGTGGCCCTGAGCGTAGGCTTCGTCCAGAAACAGCCTAACCGCTTTTCGGCCAGCTTCGCCGTAACCCCTCGTCCAGTCGTTGACGTACATTCCGACGAACTTGTCGGCCTGGCCCCTTTCGAGGCCCCGGCCGAATTGGAGCGCGTAATCGAGCGCCTCGCGCCGGTTCGCCAGGGAATATTCTATCCCTTCGCCCAGAAGGCGGCTCACTTCGGATATAAGCTTGTGTCCCAAGTCTCTCCTGATGACGTTGCCGCCAAGAGGCAGCGGGAGGCCGGTTCTTTCTTTCCACCAGGCCCCGAGGTCCACAGCCAGCTTTAGGCCGTCATCTTGATAGGTTAGCTGGCCCTCGTGTATGAGAAGGCCGGCTTGGAGTTCGCCGCTCTTTACCGCGGGAAGGATGTCGTTGAAGTTCATTACCTTGGGGACGAAGTCCGGCTCGTAGAGCTTCATGGCCAGATAGGCCGAGGTCATTTTGCCTGGCACGCCCAGCTCGATCCCCCGGAGGTGTTCCCTGGACAAATGCTCGCGGGCGACGACGACGGGCCCGTAGCCGTCTCCGAAGGAAGCCCCGTGTGGCAGTAGAAGGTACTTGTCCGCCAAGTACGCGTAGGCGTGAAAAGAAACCGCCGTAACATCCAGTTCGCCCTTCAACGCCCGGTGGTTCAGCGTCTCAATGTCGCACAGCTCGTGCTCGAACCTGATGTCGCCTGTGGGGACGCGCCCGGTGGCAAGCCCGTAGAACATAAACGCGTCGTCCGAGTCGGGGCTGTGCGCCAGCTTGATTACCGTTTCCATTTTTGTAGCCGCCTCACTCCGGCAGCGGAGCGCGGATCAGGTGGACGTCGTCAATCCAGACGGTTCCGGAGCCGTTGAGGATAAGGCTCAGCACGATGGAGCTCACCTTTTGGCCGCGCTGTACCGTGTAGGTGAGTTCCCTTGGCTGCCAGTCGGAGGTCGCGCCCATCGCGCTCTGGTAATTGTTAAGCGACTGCTTGCCGCCGTTGGCGTAATTGACGTCCATCTGGCCGTAAGCGTCGCCTGAGAAATCCTTGACTTTCATCTTGTAGGTCAGCGTGAACTTGGCGCCGTCCCCCGGGAGCTTGATTTCGAAAAGCGGGAGGGTCACGGGCTGAGCCACCGAAAACTTGAGCGAGCCGGCACCCTCGGCCGGGTTTTGCGTGTCTACGGTAGCAACGCCCTCTGTGAGGATCCCGTCGAGCGAGTCGCAGTTGAAAGATTGAATGTCCTTGGGCGGCTCCACCTTCTTGGAGCACCCGGCGTAAACCATCATTGCGGCCAACACCGCAGCAACCACAACCGCCTTCTTCATAGCCTCTCCTCCTGCGTAATGATCATTGCCCCTTTTCAATCGAGGTCAATGCTCCTCTTCACCGGCCCGGCCGGCGCCTTTTTGGCCTTCTCAAAAAGGTCCTGGAACTTCTTTTCAAGGACCTCCTTCTTGCTCTTCTCGGCGCGTATTGATTCCTGAAACTTCTCTTCGGCAGCCTGCTTCTCCGCCTCGATGACCTTCATCCTCTCCTCGAATGAGGTCTTGGCGCTCTCGTCCTCAAGCACCTCGTGCGAAACGACCACGCGGTGCTCGGCGTCCACCGTAAGGATAGCACCGCAACAGGGACAAGTCACTTTGAAAACCGGATCCTGCTCCATGGCGCCTGCGGCCACCTCCAGATGGATGTTATCAGATGAGGTTCATCCGGGCAATAGGGCAAGATAATTGGCGTTTTGGTTCCATGCGAACATGCCGTGAAGAGGAAATTGTTTCGATTGCGAGGCATCCGCTAAAAGCGGAGCCAGGCATGTCGCTGCAATCGCTGGGAGGCTTTTGCCCCCGGGCGTCTTTGATCTTGGCTAAGCTAGAAGAAGACGGGCCACCAAGTGGATGGGCCCAAGCCGTCCCTTACATCAATCTCCCCTTTTAGATGATTCATCGCGCAATGCATCTGAAAGCGCCCCGTAGCTCGCGGCGTGAAACTAACGGAGGTCATCCCATCCGGCGACAGCTTGGCAGCGATCCCGAGTCCGTCAACGACCACCTTTTCCGAGCAAATGTCGTTGTTGGGGCGCCAGAATCTCAAAACGGCCGGGCGACCCATAATGAGGCTTATCTCGCGCGGAGCGTACGAACCTTCAACGACTATTGTCCTGATTTGCGGGCTTCTTAAGCTTGCGGCAAGGCGAAAAGGCAGAGCCGCTATCAGTATGAAGGCGAGGAGCCCGCACCCCAAAAGCACGGCGGCGTCGGTGGTAATGGAGGCTAGCCTTTTGAAAACGCATTCAGCTTTCATCGAGCTACTCCTTCACGAGGATGTTTCCGGTCAACCGTCCCATGCGGCAATGAGAGGAATAGTCGCCTGGGGCCGAAGGAGGCAGAATAATGGTGGTGACTCCTCCTGCAAGCAGGCCGCGCCGAACCCCCATCTCGTCAATGACTATCCCGGAAGTGCACGCGTCGCTATCGTCGCGGGAGACCCTCAGCTCAATCGGGCGGCGGGCCAAAGCTTCAACAATGCTTGGGTGAAACCCCGTAGCGTTCAAATGAATTGTCCGGATCTGTATATTGTTGGAAGTCACGGCATTGTGGACGGCAAGGAATACGGCCACGAAAATGGAGAGGTAGGTTATTGCAAGGACAAGAAGAACCTGGCCGCCACCCAGAAGAATCATCGGCCTCGTTTTTTCGTCGCGACATGAAGACTCTTCTATTGATCTCATGACACCTCCTTGCCCGAAGCATGCAAAGCTCGTCGGGCGCGATAAGCAAATGCAACACCCATGCCGCGCGAAAGAGGCTTGTATGATGTGGAATTGTTATGGCGGCCTAACCGGAATGTACAACATTCCTCAATTAAGTTCTACACCTTGAAGAATAGTCGCGCGGGGTGGCGCCGTTTTCATTCGCTTGACCCGTGTCGTCGTTGAGCGTGTCACACGGGGCAACAACGGGCCGGCAATCACTTGCACCAGAGAATACGAGGCGCCCTTCTAGGAAAGCCCGTATTTCTTCATTCTGTAAATGAGAATGTGGCGTGGAATGCGCAATGCGCGGGCGGCGGCCGATTGGTTGCCGCTGGAGCTTTCCAACGCTTTTTTTATGGCATTGCGCTCGATGGCCCTCAGCCCGCCAGTTTGCTCGTCTGATTCTTGCTCGCCTGGACGCATCTCGGGGGGGAATGACTCCGGTGTTATCTCGCCTCCAGGATGAAGAATGGCCAGCCTTTGGCAGAGGCTTTGAAGCTCGCGGACATTGCCGGGCCAGGAATAGTCGTTCAGTCCTTTCTCAGCCTCCGCGGAGAGTTGGGGCGGGTAACCGCAGAACATCTTCCAGAAATAGAAGAATAGCAGCCGTACGTCGCCATGCCTCTCTCGTAGCGGGGGGACATTGATTGGCACGACGTTCACTCGCCAATATAGGTCCTCTCGGAAATGGCCGGATTTGACAGCCGACAGCAGATTGCGATTGGTCGCCGCGATGATGCGGACATCCACCTTTTGCGGTCCCTTTCCGCCCACTGGTTCCACGACCCTCTCTTGGAGCGCCCTGAGAATCTTTGCCTGGAGGCCGATCTCCATGTCGCCTATTTCATCCAGAAACAAGGTGCCTCCCTCAGCCTGCAAAAACTTCCCGGGCCTGGATTCCGTGGCTCCAGTGAATGAGCCTCGCTCGTGCCCGAAGAGCTCGCTTTCCAACAGATCCTTGGGGACGGCGGCGCAGTTGAGGGCTACGAATGGCTTGCCCATTCTAGGCGATAGGGAATGAAGCGCCTGGGCGACCAATTCCTTTCCCGTCCCGCTCTCCCCCGTGACGAGCACCGTCGCGTCCGTAGGCGCAACGCGCCTGATGACGCCAAGCGTTTCGTTAATCGCCGCGCTAGTACCAATAATTGATTCCAACGGCTTCTTCTGAAGAAGATTCTCGCGCAGCCTTCGGTTTTCGTTAGTGAGAATCCCTAACCGCAGAGCTTTGTTAACCGCAAGCAGCAGCGCCTCCCCCTCCACCGGCTTGGCGAGGTAGTCGGAAGCGCCAAGGCGCATGGCTTCTACCGCATCGTGAATAGTCCCGTATGCTGTCATGACCAGGACGGGTATCTCCATGCCGCGCTGCCTGACGGCCTGGAGCAGCTCTAGACCGCTCATTTTGGGCATTCTGACATCCGTAAGAAGAAGGTCGTAAGAATCATGCGTGAGAAGATCGAAGGCGGCCAGTCCGTCACGCGCTTCGGATACAACGTGACGCTCCTTTTTGAGATGGTAAGCAATTACCTTCAGCAGGTTCGGATCATCCTCAGCCAACAATATCCTGGCTTGCATCGTGCTCATAGCCCCTCCTCCCGCTTGGACGAATGGGATGCTTTCGAAACCGAACCGTTAGGGGGCGGAAGCCAGAGGCTGAATCGCGCCCCGCCTCCGGCAGCCGATTCTCCTCTTACCCAACCACCGTGAGCTTCCGCAACTCGCTTGACCAAGGCCAGTCCAAGGCCGGTGCCGTCCGCGCGACTCGTGTAGAAAGGTTCGTACAGGCGGCTTTCTTGTGCGGGTGCTATTCCCGCGCCTTGGTCTTCCACCTCAAAGAGACATCCACGTTGGGCGGAGGTCGCTTTGATAAGAACCCTTCCGCCTTTCGGTGAAGCTTGGATGGCGTTACGAAGAAGGTTGGTGAGCGCTTGATGCAGCCGAAATGCGTCCGCGTATGCGATTACATCTTGTCGGGCGTCAACCTGAACTTCAACACCGGCCTCTCTCGCTTGCGCGCCAAGAGTTTCGCGGGCGGCGGTCGCGGCTGCTGCCGCACCGACGTCTAGCGAAGCCAATGCCAATGGGCGGCCCAAGTCTAGAAAATCTCCAACGACCGCTTTTAGCCTGCGTATCTCTTCGATCATAATGTCAAAATAGGGCCTCTTGGGGTTGATCTCCTCAAAATCTTCGGCCAAAATCTCGGCGGCGCCCTGGATCGAGCCGAGGGGAGTTCTGATTTCATGCGCAATTCCGGCAGCCATTCTGCCCATCGAGACGAGCCTTTCCTGTTCGTCCAACTTCCTTTGTAGAAAAACCGCGCGGGTTTTCTCCGCAGCCATTCGGTCAACCAATAATCCCGTCAGTGTTCCTATGCCCAAATAAAATGCGATCTCGATGAAATCGTCGTTGCCCATCATGGGGCCTGAATAGGCTGATACGAGAGGCAAGGTAGCGGCAGAAATTATCAGAGCCACTCCCAAGCCCCCCCACGTTCCATACCAGAGCCCGGCAAGGACTATGGGCACATAACAAAAGCGCCTATGGATGAGATAAAGCCAATGGGGTGCCGAACTCATTGATGGAACCATCATGTAATGAATGGAAAGGGTAAGGGCGACCATGAGCGATAAAAACAGAGCTCGTCCCACGGTGTACCTCTTGCTTTTCGCGGGCAGTGCAGCCATGAAAGACCTCCTACGCGGCTAAAGCAAGAATCAGGCCGCAAATTAATAACTAAAACAGTCAGAGAGGGCCCCTTTCTGCGCACTATTGGACACACTCGCAGTAGAATATTCTACACCTATGGCAAGAGCGGAATCTGCGCTTTTCCCATCAATCGGTGTGCAGCCCGTCCGTCAATCGGGTAGCCGCACCAAAGGTTAAGGTCACCACGATTTGACGGCGGTTTTGCCTTCAACTATCATCTCTGGGCGCTGGCATGGAGCCTGCATAGGGAGCCTTGCCCTGCGATCGAGGGCTTTATGGGAGCTTTGATAATGCGACGCGAAGGTCGAACAACCACGGCAATAAGTCTGGCGGCGGCCTTCGCCATGGCATCCAGCCTGGTCTTTGCATCCGTCAGCACGCCGCTTAAGACCCTCGTCGATAAGGCCCTCCAGAACAACCCGGGGCTGAAGGCGCAACGCATGAAGGCCGCCGCACTGATGAACGGGCCGTCACAGGCCAGGGCGCTTCCCGACCCGGCGGCCGACATCGAGTTCATGATGCTTCCCACCAACCACTTGAATGCAGGGGATGCATTGACCAAAGGGGTGTCCGTAGGCGTGACGCAGGAGTTGCCGTATCCGGGAAAACGGAAGCTTCAGGAGGAGAGCGCCAGGCGGGAGGCAGAGGCCGCCGGAGCCCAGGTGCTGGAGATGGAGAGCGCGCTCTCGGGTGAAGTCGAAGCGGCGGCCTACCGTTACGCCCTCGAATCGCGGCTTATCGAATTGAACGCCCGGACGTCGGTAGCGCTTCAGGCCGCGGTAAAAAGCGCAGCGGGACTCTATTCGTCAGGCGGGGGAACGCAGACAGATCTCCTTCTGGCTCAGACGGCGGTTACCAGAAACGACAAGGAGCGGCTGGACCTCGAACAGGAAAAGGCCATAACGACGGCGCGCCTCGACGACCTGCTCGGCGGCGAGGCCGACCGCTCCCTTTTGGACCAAGTCACTCTTTCAGAACCAGATCCCATGCCCGAATTAAGCGAGATGCTTGCAGAGGCGGAGAATGGCGCCCCTAAGGTCGCCGCCGCGAGAGCCGAAGAGCAAGTCGGCGCGGCACGCGCGGACATCGCCAGGAAGGCGTTAAAGCCTGATTTCATGGTAGGGGGGCGCTACCGCCATAATGACGTGACGATGGGGGGCGGCAACTATTTCACCCTCTCGGCGGGAATGACCCTCCCGTTTTTTCACCGCAAGGACCGTTATCAGCCTGCCTTGGAAGAGGCGCTCTCTGAAAAGGAATCTGCGGCGGAGCGGACCGCCGATGCGCTGAACGAGGTCCGCTACCGGCTGACCCAGGCATGGCAAAACGGCTCGCACGATCTGGCTGTTTACCGATTGATCAAGGACGGCCTTCTGATTCAGTCCAAGCAGGCCTACGAATCCAGCCTTGCCAGCTACGCCACGGGCAAGACCGACTTCGCAACGCTTCTTGCGGCCCTCGTCTCATTTTACGGTTACCAGGGGGAGGCGCTGTCCGCGAGGACGGGTTGCCTGATCGCGCGCTCGCAAATGAGGGCCATTCTTGGAATCCAGCCTTTCAGACCGGCCTCTGTCCAGAAGACTCTGCAACCCGGCGGAACCGAAGACGACATGAAGGAGAAATGAAGATGAAGAACGGAACAGCCACATTTTCACTGGCAATGTTGCTTCCGGCGGCGGCCTTGGCCTTGCTCGTGTATCCAGCGCGCGCGGAAAACCCCGCCAAAGGAGGCGCGCCTGCTCGCGTCGAGGCGGCGAAGATCACATACGCCTGTCCGATGGATTCGGATGTCGTTTCGGAGAAGCCCGGCAAATGTCCGAAATGCGGCATGTTCCTCGAAGCCGTTCCTGCAGAAACGACTATCTACGTTTGCCCTATGGACGCCGGCGTCAGCTCGGACAAACCGGGCAAGTGCGCCAAATGCGGCATGGATTTGGAAAAGCGCACCGAAAAGATCGCGTATGTCTACAGATGCCCCATGGATCCGGAGGTGGTCTCGGATCATCCCGGCAAATGTCCTAAGTGCGGAATGTTTCTATCGGCGCACGTGGCAAAACCGTCGCCCGCAGGCAAGAGTGTTCCGCCGTCACGTTGAAGGATGGATATGATCTCACCTAAGCGTTGGGCCGCGGGCTTCGTAGTTATCTTGGCGCTTATGTTGCTTTTTGCCATGTCGGCGTGTTCGAAGGGCGCGGGAGCCGGCAAGAAGGTGATGTACCACTGCCCGATGCACCCAACGGTAATCTCCGACAGACCCGGCGACTGTCCGATCTGCGGGATGCGGCTTGTGCCATTCGAGCCGGCTGCCACGGGCGATTCCAAGAAGCCGGCGCCTGAAGCGGCTCAACCCTCGGCCAAGAAGACGATGTGGCGCTCCACGATGAACCCGGACGAAGTTAGTGACCATCCCGGAAAAGATTCCATGGGGATGGAAATGGTGCCGTTCACCGTTGAAGTGCCGAAAGAAAACGCGCCTCAAGGGCTTACCTCTGTTGGCGTATCGCCGCAGGAGGCGCAGAGGATCGGCTTGACTTACGGCACGGTTGGGATGAGGGCCCTTTCAAAAACGGTGCGGACCTCGGCCCGCATCGTTCCCGACGAAACGCGCCTTTTCCGCGTCAACACGAAGGTCGGCGGCTGGGTTGACAAGCTCTACGTTGACACGACCGGGCAAGCCGTCCGCCGAGGGCAGCCGCTCCTTTCAATCTACAGCCCCGACCTCGTCGCATCTCAGCAGGAGCTTCTCTCGGCGCTGGCTGCGGCGAAAGAGCTGGAGGCAAGCCCCGACAAGACCGTCGCGAGCGGCGGGCGGGATCTTGTTGACGCCGCCGAGAAGCGGCTGAAACTCTGGGACGTAACCGACGCGCAGATCGAGTCCATAGAAAAGACGGGGCGAGCCGAAAGAGACGTTACCCTCTATTCTCCGGCCTCGGGCTTCGTCACGGAGAAAGATGTCCTCGCCGGGCAGCGCGTCACGCCAGGCGACCCTCTGATGGTGATCGCCGACCTTTCTACCGTCTGGGCGGAGTCGGACATATACGAATCGGACCTGCCCTACGTGAAAGTGGGTATGCCGGTTGAGGTCACGCTGCCTTACTGGCCGGGCAAGACGTTCGAGGGAAAGGTGAGCCTCCTGAATCCTTTCCTCGATCCGGCCACGAGAACAATGAAGGCCCGCCTCGTCATTCCGAACAAGGATTTGGACCTCAAGCCGGAGATGTACGGCGACGCCGTTCTCTCCTTCGGCCTCGGGACCCGCCTGGCAATTCCAGACTCGGCCGTGCTGCCGACGGGCGAGCACAACTACGCCTTCATCGCCAACGAGGACGGCAGCTTGTCTCCTGTGGACGTGAAGCTCGGATCGCACGCCGGCGGCTACTACGAGGTCCTCTCCGGCATCGGGGACGGCCAGCGCGTCGTCACGTCGGCCAACTTCCTCATAGATTCCGAATCGTCGCTCAAGGCCGCGCTCCAGGCCGTTGCCGCAACCAAATGAAAAGGGAAGCATGATCCGGAAAATCATCGGCTTCTCGGCGAACAACAGGCTGCTGGTCATCCTCCTGGTCACCGTGGCCCTCGTGTACGCGGTCTACTCTATGCGCCATATCCGCCTTGACGCCATACCCGACCTTTCGGACACGCAGGTGATCGTCTATACCCAATGGGACCGAAGCCCCGACATCATCGAGGACCAGGTCACCTATCCCGTGATCGCCGCTCTCTTGGGGACGCCGCGCGTGAAGGCGATACGCGGCTTTTCCGATTTCGGCTTTTCGTACGTTTACGTCATCTTCAAGGATGGAACCGACATCTACTGGGCCAGAAGCAGGGTGAACGAGTACCTCTCCAAGATTCAGGGCTCTCTTCCATCGGGCGCGAAGATGGAATTGGGCCCGGACGCGACCGGCGTCGGGTGGGTTTACCAGTACGTCCTTGAAGACCGAAGCGGCAAACACGACCTGGCGCAACTGAGGAGTTACCAGGACTGGTACCTGCGCTACGCGCTTGAGAGCGTCCCCGGAGTCGCCGAAGTCGCCTCGATCGGCGGCTTCCAAAAACAGTACCAGGTGACGGTCTCGCCTGAAAGGCTCCAGGCTTACGGGCTCTCG
>DAHXMK010000399.1 GCA_027365515.1 Candidatus Aminicenantota bacterium | reverse complement strand
GCTGCCTCATGTTATTGCATTCATTCATATCTCCACTTCGCGCCACGCGAGAAATCCTTACGAAAAGATCCAGCGAGACTCTCAATCCTGGCGCCTGAGCGTCAACGGGCTGGAATCATCGAAGTTGACATAACCATAACGCTATTTACCATAATCTTGTATGGTAAAAATGTTTATCGGACGCCGCAAAGAACTGGACGCGCTGTCGTCTCAGGAGGCTCAGGACCGCAGTAATCTGCTGCCCATTTATGGGCGTCGGCGCATCGGCAAGAGCGAACTGATCTTGCATTTCATGCGGGGGAAGGCGGGCCTGTACTTCCTTGGGCAACGGGCGGCGGGCGAGATCAATCTGCGCGGCTATTGCCAGGTCGCCGCGGAGACGCTTCGAGAGCCGCTACTGTGCCGGGCGGCCAGTTGGGAGGAGGCCTTAAGAGAGACAGTTCGGCGATGGCGCGGCAAGGGCAAGCTGATTATCTGCCTGGATGAGTTCCAGTGGATCGCCCAGAGCGCGCCGGAACTGACCTCGGTAATCCAGGGACTCTGGGACCGTGACTGGCAGCGAACGGGGCTCTCTCGCCGGTGGCAATTCCGCTCACGCCCGGGGCGGCGCTGGACTATGACGCCGCCGTTGAGCAATTTTACGAATCGCTCTACAGATTCGCCTTCGGCTTGACCGGCAACCAAAGCGATGCCGCTGACCTGACCCAGGAAAGCTACCTCGCGCTGATGGTCAAGGGCGGCCAAATCCGTGACCCCCTGAAGATCAAAGGCTGGCTCTTCACGACGCTATACCGCAAGTTCCTCGGCCAGCACCGGCACCGTTCGCGCTTTCCCGAAGTCCAGGTGGAGTCGGTCGAATGGGAACTTCCGTCGGTCAAGCCGGAGGTGGCGGACAATCTCGCCGCGAACGACGCCTTGGACGCGCTCCAGACCTTGGACGCGAAGTACCGCGCCCCGCTGGCGCTGTTTTATTTGCGGGAGTTTTCCTATCGCGAGATTGCCTCAACCCTTGGTCTTCCCGTCGGCACCATCATGTCCCGCCTCTCGCGCGGGAAAGAGATTCTTCGCCAACGGCTCGAAGCCGGCATACCCGGCGGTTTGTGGCGGGATCGGGACCGCCAACTCGCCCAGCGCTCCGGCGCGATGGCGGCCCGCCGTTCAAGTACAGGGAATAATTCACCTAGAACGGACCTCTGATGAATATGAGAGAAAAAATGGTCGCCCGATTTCTTGCTGCTCTTGCTGTTGCTCTTGCGCTGGGGGCGCTGGCTTTTTCACGTGCCCAGGCGGCGGGCCTCGACCAATCGCAAGCGCTCTTCAACCAAGTGCTCACGACTTACGTCAAGGATGCCCGTGTCAATTACGCCGCCCTCAAAGCCCACCCGCAGGCACTGGACCGCTACCTCAGGCAGGTGGCGGGAGTGACCGAGCCCGAGTTCAACGGCTGGACGCGCAACCCGCAACTCGCCTTTCTCATCAACGCTTACAATGCCTACACGCTCCGGCTTATCCTCGACCATTATCCGATCAAAAGCATCAAGGACATCGGCCACTTCTGGCGCGGCCCTTGGGACCAGCCCATGGTGCATCTCTTTGGAAAGACCACGACGCTCAATACTCTCGAAACGCAAGTTCGGGGTTACGACGAGCCGCGCGTTCATTTCGCCCTGGTCTGCGCCTCCATCGGCTGTCCGCCCTTGCGGAGCGAGCCCTACGTCGCCAGCCGTCTGAACGCGCAGTTGAACGACCAGGCGAAACGGTTTCTGGCCAACCGGAGCAAGAACCGAGTGGATGCGGCCGATCAGACGGTTTATCTCCCCCCGATTTTCAAATGGTACGCCAAGGATTTTGAAAGGACATCAAGCTCGGTGCTCGCCTTCCTGAGGCCCTATTGGCCCGCCACGCCCCCCGCCGGTTACGAACATTTCACAATCCGCAATACAGCCTACGACTGGTCGCTGAATGA
>DAHXMK010000372.1 GCA_027365515.1 Candidatus Aminicenantota bacterium | reverse complement strand
CGAGAGGCGAACCGGAAGGAACGATGGCGCCTGCCTGCGCCGTAAGCCTCATCACCACTCCGGCGGAGGGCGACGTGATCCACCTGGGCGCAAGCGGGCCGCGGTCTTCCATGCTCTTCTGCCTTGCGAGCGCCGACTGGTAATCGCGGTAGAAGTTCGCGAGCGCGGCGTCGTCGGCGAGATGGAGGTGGTTTTGCACCTTCGCCTGCTCGTAAGCGCGCCCGGCGGCCCGCGCGTTCAGCCGCGCGTCGTCGAGCGCCAGCATCGCATCAGGCGCGCCTTCCACCTCGATGAGCTTCGCTCCCGCCTCCACCGCCTCTGCCTCGGAGACCGACACGGCCAGGACCTTGGCGTCATAGGCGAGGCTCACCGCCTTGAGCGTCCCCGGTGCTGGAACCACCGTGCCATAGGCGGTGACTGGCTCCGAAAGAACCGCCTCCTTCACGGCAACTGCCTTGACCGTGGCCGTCGGCCCCTGCTCAGGTTCCTGGGCCGAATCTCCAGGCTTCGCGGCCTTGCAGGCGTCGAGCGATAGTGCCATCAATAGGACGATAGTAAGAGTGGAGATGGTTTTCACGGATTGTCCTTTCCGTCCGCCTCAGCGGCCGTGGAGTCTCCTTGCAGGTACTGTCCCGACGCCGTTTCGAGCGCCAGGCCGGCCTGCGCCAATTCGGCCTCCAACGATATCTCCTGGAGTTCGGCCGAGAGAGCGGCGCTCTGCGCATCCTGCCAGGAAGCGAGATTGGCCGCTCCGCGCGAGAGGGCCTCGTCGTAAGCCTTCGCCGTTTCCTTCAGCGCGGGCACCGTTTCTCTGGCGCTTGCAAGCCTCTTTCTGGCCGAGCTTAGCTGAGACCGAATCGAAGTGACCTGAGCCCTGGCATCGAAGAGCCGCGCCCCGTACTCGTCGTATAGCTGGCGTCGCGTGGCTTTCTCCCACGCGATGTTGCCCTGGTTTCTGTCAAACAGCGGTATGTCGAGCGCCGCGATGAGCCCGTAGGTGATGACGTTGCTCGTGTCCCTGGCGTAGTTGGCGGCAAGGCCGATCGGAGGGAATTGTTCCCTGACGGCCAACCTGTAGCGACCATCCTGGCTCTCATATCCTTTTTTCAGCGCCAGCAGATCGAGACGGCGGCCGCTCAACCCATCGGCGAGCGCGGCCGCTTCCGGAACTCGTGCCCACTCCGGCAGGCCGGCGCCTTCCTTGATCGGCACTTCCTCACCGGGCGGAAGGCCCAACGCCGCGTTCAAGCCCTGGCGGGCTTCCTCGGCGGCCTGAAGAATGTAAAGCTCATCCTGCCTCGCCGCGTCGCAAATGGCGCGAGCTTGGGCGACGGCGGCTCCGGAAACATCCTGCCGCTTGTTGGCTTCTTCGAGCGCCTGAAGCCACCGCTTGAGCACCTCCGCCCGCTTCGTAGCGAGCGGCGCGGCGCGCCGCGCCGCGATCAGCCGGTAGCACTGCATGCGCGCCTCTTCGGCGACCTGCCATTCCCGCCAGGCCACGTCCAGGTCAACGGCGCGAGCCTCGTTCTTGGCGATCTTCCTTTTCAAATGGCGGTTAAAAAGGGAGATGAGCCCGCCCCACGAAAGCGTCGTCGTATGGGCGGAAACCGTCCCCTGGTCGGCCCCCGCCGTGGGGACATCCTGTTCGTATGAAAGTTGCGGGTTTGGCAGCAGCCCGGCCTGAATCAGTTGAGCTTCGGCGAGGCCGCGCTGGTCACGCACGGCACGAAGGCCGGGATTGGAAACCACGGCCACCACGGCCACGTCATCCGGGGAGAGCCCTTCATTGAAGTCTATTTTGACCGGCTTTAAGAGGGGGTGGCTTATCCTGGAAGCTTCCTC
>DAHXMK010000366.1 GCA_027365515.1 Candidatus Aminicenantota bacterium | reverse complement strand
TCAAGAGTGAGAATCCGGCGTCATGTTTCATGGCTCAACCTTCGCTCTTCGCTTCATCGCGCCCGGGAGGGCCCGTATCCTTTTTGCGCCTCGCGGGAATGGCAAGACCGGCGGCGAGGAGCGCCAAGGCCGGGGCCAGGAAGAGTACGTAATGGTCCTGCCTCCGCGCTTGAGACTTGCTGGCGTACTCCATGCGCTTAAGGCGGCCCATCTCCTCTTGAATCTTCGGCGCTACGTCGCCCGCCGTCGCGAGCGGCCAGTAACGGCCGTCGCTTAAGGAGGCGAGTTGCTTCAGTTTCGACTCGTCCAATCGCGAAACTGCCGGGTTTCCGGTGGAAGGGTCGTCCAGCGGCTTCCCGCCGGCGCCTGGCACGAGTCCTCCCTCCGGCGTTCCAACCCCCAAGCAGAAAAGCCTTACCTTCAGGGCGGCCGCCGTGCGCGCGGCCGCGAAGGTCTCCTTGCCTTCATCCTCGCCGTCCGAGAAGAGCAGAATCACCCTGTCCCTGTCGCTCTCCGGAGGAAAGAGCTTGAGAGCTTCGGCGATTCCCTTGCCAAGGTCGGTTCCTTGTGCCGGTATCAGGTTTTCGTCGCAGACGTCGAGGAGCATCGCGATGGCGCCGTGGTCCTCGGTCAGAGGCGAGAGCATGACAGGGACGCCGGCGGCCGCGACGAGGCCGACCCTATCGCCCTGGTCGTCGGAGAGGAAGGAGCGGATTTCCATCTTGGCCCTCTCCAGCCTGTTTGGAGGGGTATCGGTGACGAGCATCGAGCGGCTCGTGTCCAGGAGCACGACCACGTCCAGGCTTAAGCGGTTTACATTCTCGACAACCTCGCCCCATTGCGGGCGCGCGAATGCGATCATCGCAAGGCCGAGGGCGAGCCAGAGGCAGGCCGAGCGGATCATGTCCCATTCAAGGGAGGGCGTTTCGGCCGTCACCCGCAGCATCTCGGCCCCCCCCCCAGCGGGCCGCCCGGCGCCGCGCGTAAAGCCGCGAAACAACCGCCGCCGCGAAGAGCGCGGGGAAGAGAAGCAGAAGCCAGACGCCCCATTGGTTAGCGAACTGGATCACGGCAGCGTCCTCCCCGGCCCCGACCTCCAGAGCGCTTCAAGCGAGAAGAGAACCACGCAGATGGCGAGCGGCCAGAGGAAAAGCTCGCGGTACCGGACGTATCCCTGGCTCTCTATTTTCGTTCGTTCCAGCCTGTCTATGTCGGCGAAAACACGCGTCAGCCCTTGCGCGTCGGTCGCGTTGTAGTAAACGCCGTCCGTGGCCTTCGCTATGGCCTTGAGCGTCTCCTCCCCGAAGCCGATGTGGACCATCTGATAGGTCTTCCTGCCGTTCTCGTCGTAAACGGGATAGGGGACTAGCCCCTTGCTTCCGATGCCGACGGCATAGACCTTGATCTTATGGGCGCCAAGAAGCTCCGCCGCTTGAACCGGATCGAACTGGCCGCGGTTGTTTTCGCCGTCGGTCAAAAGGACGATGACTCGGCTCTTCTCCGGCGCCGTCAGGAGCCTCTTGCCGGCCGTGACGAGGGCGTCGCCGATGGCCGTGCCGTCTATGTCCTGCCTTCCGACGGGCTTTATCGCCGCAACGATGTCAAGAAGCGTTTTGTGGTCGAGAGTGAGCGGACATCTTAGGAAGGGCATCGCGGCGAAGGAGAGAAGGCCGATGCGGTCGTCCTGGCGCTTCTTGATGAAGTCGGAAACCACGAGCTTCGCCA
>DAHXMK010000356.1 GCA_027365515.1 Candidatus Aminicenantota bacterium | reverse complement strand
GGCCTCATCAACCTCGACTTCGAGGACGTCCGCACCGTCCTTTCCGCCGGCGGGCGCGCCGTGATGGGAATGGGGTTCGGCGTGGGAGAGAAACGCGCCCTCGACGCCGCCGAGAAAGCCGCGAATAATCCGCTTTTGGAGGACGCCTCAATCCAGGGAGCGAAGTCCATCCTGATCAACTTCGCCGGCGGTAAGAAGATGAGGCTCCAGGAGGTGAAGCTGGCCTGCGACTTCGTGAGGGAGAAGGCTCACCCCGAAGCAAACGTGCTCTGGGGCACGAGCCTTGACGAGTCGCTGGGCGAGGAGGTGAGGATAACCGTGGTGGCGGCCGCATTCGAATCCGCTGAAGTAAAGACGCTCAAGCGCCCCGCGTTCGGCTCGCTCGCGCAGGCTCAACCCGCGCAGGTGGCCGCCGTTGCCGGCGCGTCCAGCATTTTTTCGAGCGTCCCTGGCGTTGATTCACCCATCGTCGCCCCGCCGGCGCCTCCCACGGGCTTCATCCGCGGCAACATTTTCACCGGCGCGACGCCGACCAGCCCGATGGCCGGTGCGGCGACCGAACGCGACTACGAGAAGGAGCAGACTCCGACCTTCTTGCGCAAAGAGCGCAAGAACTGAGGCCCGCCCGCGGGCGCGGCCGTGCCACCGCGCCCATCGGGATCAACGCGCACCAGCGGCCGTCATAGGCCGCGCTGTCACTGCCCTCCCGAAGGCCCGCCTGGCGCGGGCCTTCGGCTTTTCTTGCGCCGTCCATCCAGTTCAATAATCGCTGGCAAGGCCGCGGCCCGCTTCGGCGCCGCGCGCTGGTGGTATGATACTCACCGGACGGAGGTTGAAATGATTAAGCGTTATTTCTTTTTGGTGATGCTGGCGGCGACGGCGGTGACGCCCGCTTTGAAAGCCCAGACTTCCGAGAAGCCGCCGGTCCTGGTCATCACGATGGACACTACCAGGGCCGACAAGCTCGGCTGTTACGGCAACAAGGAGGGGCTTACTCCGTCGCTCGACGCGCTCGCGAAGAAAAGCGTGATCTTCGACCACTGCGAAACGGCGATCCCCCTGACCGTGCCGTCCCACACCACCATCTTCTCAGGCCTGGACCCGATTGACACGGGAGTCAGAAAGAACCTTGAAAACCGTATTCCCTCGTCCGTCCCGCTCTTGCAGGAGGAGATGAAGAACGCCGGCTACGCCACCGGCGCCTTCGTTTCGAGCTTCGTTCTTTTGGGGCGGTGGGGCATGGAAAGGGGATTCGCGAAGTACGACGACGCCTTCTACAGCCCGCGCCATCCCGATGAAAACGAGCGCACGGCCGACAAGACGCTTGCGGCCGCGTTGCCGTGGATCCTCGCGCAGAAGGGGCCTTGGTACTGCTGGGTCCACCTTTACGACCCGCACTATCCTTACGTTCCGCCGGAGCCTTACCTCTCCAAATACAAGGCCCAGCCGTACGACGGCGAGATCGCTTTCATGGACGCGTGCCTTGGCGGTTTCTTCCAGAAGCTCCAGGAGGAGGGCATCCTCGACAAGGCGCTCGTCATCGTCTGTTCCGACCAC
>DAHXMK010000038.1 GCA_027365515.1 Candidatus Aminicenantota bacterium | reverse complement strand
CTGCGGCCCGCGAATCTCTATCGCTCCCTGCACGGTCGGCGATTCGGGGCTCAAGGTCACGGGCTTGCCGTCAACCACGACGGAGAACGTCTCGTCCGGAGCGAAGCCGGCCGTGATGCTCTGGCGGACCTTTATCAGGGACGGGCGCGACGAGGCGTATTCGAGAACTCCCTTTCCTTCCAACTTGTAATAGCTCTGGATCATGTTTTCCGAATCGAGCCGCACCAGCCCTTTCGGCTCGTAGCGGTTGCTCCAGTTGACACCCGGGAAACCTAGCGCCGACGAAAGATCGAGGACGACGACCAGCCCTTTGGCTTTCGTTATCGAGTCCAGGAGCGCCGTTTGGCGGGCCAGCTTATCGTCGGCGATCTTCTGCTCCTCCTGGGCGAGAGCGGGTATGTTGAGCGAAGCGATGTCCATCGGGGCGGCTGAACCGAACGTCTGGCGGAGAAGCGGTTCGAGGCTCGTGTGAGAACTCTTCTCGAACGCGGTCTTCCACGCCGGGCTGGCCTGGTCAAGCGCCAGCGCGAGCGCGCAGCCGGTGGCGCCCCATCTTGACTGGCTAGCCGCCTGACCAGCGGAGCCCGCGGATGAAAGCCGGGCGTTCAGCAGCGATGAGGCAGTCGGCTTGTCAATCACGGAGGCGGCTTGGTAGCCCGCGTACTGGCCGAGCCCGTCGCAATCCTCTTTCGCCCATTCGTAAGACGAGACCGCCGGCGGGAGCTTGGCCTGGCGCTGGGTCCGCAGCGCGAGCAAGGCGGAAACCACGGAGGCCGTCTCGTTGGAAGGAGAGGCCAGAATCCTCTGGCAGAGAATGGCTTCCCCCCTCAGCATTGCGTTGTTCTGTGCGTCGCCTTCCGGATAACCGCCGTTGGCAAGAACCGGAGCGGCGGGGACTCCCAGATACTGCTCGTAAACCTTGAACTCTTCCTCGTAAAGAAGCCATCGCGCCTCGGCCGGGCCCGCCTTCGCCAGCGCGTCGGCGTCCACCCAGGCGCAGAGCCTCCCGGCGAACGGGGCCGTGCCTTGAACCGGTATCACGCCTTGAGGCAGCGAGCCGATTCCCGCTTCCGGGAAAGAGGGCGCGGCCGAAACGAACCCGTCGGGCAGAGGCGTCACGTGCCACAGCATGACCTGGCGGGAAGCGGCGTCCCACACCACGAGCGGTGTCTGGTTGAAATGAAAGTTGCTCCACGCGAGCTTGTTCGTCGAGGCGGCCGCCTTGCCCGCGTCGCGAACGAGAGGCGCGACGTTCAATAGATTGCTGGAAGCGGCGGGGGCTTGAGCCGATGCTGAAGCCGAAAGAACAGCCGCGGCAAATACCGAAACGAAGCGAAGTGGCCAATTTGGTTTCGACATCCTACGGGTCCTCCAGAGATGATGATGCCAAAGAACGCGCGCACCGTCAAGCGCCCGCGCTTCGCGCGGAAAGCTATGTTCACCACGGAGGCACGAAGGACACGAAGGGGAGAATGTGAGAAGTTAGACGTGAGAGGTTAGAGGTGAGAAGTGAGAGGTGAGAAGCAAAGGATGCGGGTCACTTGCTGGCGCATCTTCGTAACTCAGCACTAAGCCCTCAGCACTCAGTCCTCTAAACTCAGCACTCGGCCCTTGCCACTCAGCCCTCAGCATTCAGCACTCAAAACCCGCCCCCGCCGACATTCGGACGGAAATGAAAACCATGCCCCATGACAAAGCCGCCTCTATTAGCTGTTAGGCAGACTGGCACATATGCTACTCACGCGTATAACCTTGTAAGTCTGGATTGTAATTTAGGACTATTCGCCCCCATTCCCAGTCTGTCTCTAGACTGATGTCTGCAACTTCCGGATTTAGAAGTCTATCATCACCGAGTGAGCAATAAATGATGGCGTTATGCAGAATGATATGCGCGCCTTCTAGCTTACTGTGCCTTGGCTCGATGCTCCAGCTTCCGGCTTGCGTTGCGCGCGCACCATTTGCGTATTCGATCTCTTGGACGTAACTGCCGTCTGCTTTGAGTTCCAAGTGCTCTGTCCCGCATCGCCTTGCAAGTCGCCATTTGCCGCTGACTTGCTTTACTGATGGTTGTAGCGGAACGCACCCGCAGAAGAAGACCAGACTAGCGATCAGAAGGAAGAGCCGGGTCTTGCTTGGCATAGCGGCCTCTACGAAGTGTCTGCCTAACGCTTATTAGACTGAATACCAGAACGACCATCTGGCGGGCTAACGCGACAGTTGAAGCGATCGCTCTCATGGCGTGACTCTATTCTTGTCGCTTCGCGTTGTCAAATGGGGGCAAAAGAAACGCCCCCCGGTAGTGCTAGGGCCGCCGGGGGGGAAAGGAGGTGCATTGGCGCGAGCGGTTTCCATCGGGGCTCGCGCCGGGGGTGATCTGCCACCCTCATTGTACACCACCAGGGCGGCATGGCAAGGGCCGCCGCTTTCGCTTGACAATGATCATCATGGAGCGATATATTGCGGGCATCGTAGCTTCGCGGGCTTCTGAAAGTCAGCGGGTTCAGGTTCAAGGGAAGGCACGTTTTGGACTTGCGGGGGGCTTTTCTTGAATCAAGGGGGGATGCTTCCGAACGACAGGGGTTGCCCTTGGGCTTGGGGCGCTCTCTCCGCCTCCGCTTGCAGCACACCCGCTTCCGCTTCAGGTTTGCCTGAGATTGCTTCGCGCCGCCCGGTGTTTGCTTCGAGCCTCCCGGCGTTTGCTTCCTGCTTCCCGAAGCTTGCTTCCAGCTTCCCGGCGTTTGCTTCCGGCCTCCCAAAGATTCCTACCGCCTCCCCAGGCTTTCCTACTGCCTTCCAAAGCATTCCTACGAGCTTCCCGAAGGTTCCTACCGGCTTCCCAACGACTCCTACCAGCCGCCCGAAGGCTCCTGCCGGCTTCCCAATCATCCCTACCAGCTTCCCTGACATTCCTACTTCGGTAGGAAAGGCAGGTATGGCGGTAGGAAAGGCCGGGAGCCAGGTAGGAATGATGGGGCAGCGCGTAGGGATGCAAGGGAGACCCGTAGGCAACGTGAAGGAGCCGGGAGGAGGCGCGATGATTCCGGTAGGGATGGCGCGAACGGCGGCGGGAACGCTTAAGAGCGCGGTAGGAGTGGCGCGATAACGGGTAGGAAGCCGCCGGATGGCGGCAGGAGAACCGGATCGGCCGGTAAGAAGCACGAAGGGCGTGGCAGGGGTCATCATCTTGGAAGAGGAGAAGACGATGTCGAAACCAAAGAAGGGTATCGCGGTGAGGCTGAACGCGGCGGACGTGGCGATTTCAAACGCGAAGGGCGACGCGGAGATCGGGCAGTACCTCGGGGCGTTCGGCTACCAGACGCCGCAACTGAGCGAAGGGATGGCGCTCTACGAGGCTGCGGACGGGGCGGTCAAGAAGCAGGTGGCCGCCGAGGGAGACCAGGGCGAGGCGTCCAAGCGCGCCCAGAACGCCGAAAAGGCGGCGCGCAAAGCCTATCAGGACCTGGCCAAGGTCGCGCGCGCCATCTTCTCGAAGGACAAGGCGGCCCTTTCGGTTCTGGGACTGGACCGGCCGATGCCGAAGGCGATGCCTCTATTCCTCACGATGGCCACGGCGCTCTTCGACAACGCCAGCCACGACCCGGATATCGCGAAGGCGCTGGGGACGCGCGGGTACGACGCGAAGAGGCTCGCCGCCGGGCGCGCCAAGGTGGTGGAGATGTCCGCCGCCATGCAGGCGCACCAGTCCGCAATCGGCGCCTCGCAGCAGGCGACCGAAGAGCAGGACGCGGTCCTGAAAGCGATGGACGCCTGGATGAGCGAGTTCGTAAAAATCGCCAAGGTCGCCCTCGGCCCGAAGCCGCAACTGCTCGAAAAACTCGGCATCCTCAAACGCAATACCAAGACCAAGGCGCAACGCAAAGCCCCCGCCAAAGCGGCGGCGACGAGGAAAGCCAAGAAGGCCCCGCCCGCGAAGGCGTGAGGGGAATTTTCACCACAGAGGAGCGGAGGCACGGAGAGAGGAAGGGCGAAGGTCAAGAAAAGGTGCCCGTCTTTGGTTGGCGCCATTCATAGTTTACTTGTTGCGCGGGCAACAGAGGCGCGCTTGCTGATGCGACCAAGAACAGTCCTCTGTGCCTCCGTGTCTCTGTGGTTCGCCTTTCGCGGCCGTCGCGAAGGCGTGAGAAAGTGAGAAGTGAGAGGTGAGGCGTGAGAAGTTAGACGTGAGAAGTGAGAAGTTAGAAGTTGCGGGCGCGTGAAGTGATTCGTGACTGCTGATTCGTGAATGGTGAGTCGTGAGTAGTGAGTAGTGAAAGATGCAAGGCACGCGCAAGAAAGAATCAACGCAAGTCGCGGGCGGGGGCATTCCCCCCCGCCCGCGTTTGACAACGCGGCGCAAGAAGAATAGAGTCGCGCCATGAGAGGGATCGCTTCCGCCGCCGTGTTAGCCCGCCATACAGCCCGCGCGGTATGCGGTCTAATAAGCGTTAGGCGGCTCCAATAACCGTAGCGCACGACAGGAGGTTTCATGTATTGCTCACAATGTAACCATGAGCTAGGTCCCGATGATGGTTTCTGCCCCAAGTGCGGCTTTCGCGCTGGATCCGGGTCGCCACCAATGCCCGCCCAATCAAGGAAGAAAGCCTCCCCACTATTTACTCTACTGATTGTTGGGGTTGTATGTCTGATAGGGCTTTGCCTTCTCGGAGCGCTAGTCAGTATATTCAGAGGGTCCAGCGGTGGCTCACAGCCAAGCCCCGCGCCTAGTGCTGGCGGCGTGGTCGATCCCAATCATCCAAAAGCGCACTTGTTTAGCGACGACGAGAGGAAGTATTTTAGCGTAGCCGGGGGCTACCTCAAGACAGTAAACGAGCAAGATACTCGCCTCGCGACGGTGATGGTGGGCGTGCGAAGTGGTGAATCAACACTCGGAGACATAAAGGGGGCAATCAAAGATGCGCGTTCGATCGAGAACGCCGGATACTCCGGCGATTACCAATCAGCATCGCCACCCGATGTGTTCAGCGATATCGATCAAAAAATCCAGAGATGCAAAAAGCTCCATGACTCAGCCTTTGATGAACTCCTCGACTACTGGAACGACTCGAACCCCGCACACATTCAAAGCGGCAGCGCCACGTTGAAGCGTGCAGCTGTCGTTACGAACGAGTGTATTCATGATCTCACCGCGAGAATCGACACGCTGGAGCGGCAGCGAATATCGCCAGTCCCTGCAAGAGCACAGCTTGCCAATACAACTGAACCACCCACAGGTTTCATGGACTTCAAGTGGGGAGCACCGCCGAGTGGAAAACTGAAAAAGACCACCACCAACCCTGATGGCACAACGATGTATGTACCAGCGGCAGGCAATAAGCTCGCCCCTCTGTTTGGTTTGGTCGTTGCCGAAGAGGCATATGTGTTCTCAAACAACAAGTTCTACAGCGGTAGTGCCTGGCTAGACGGAAATGATAACTTTGACAAAATGAAATCCATCCTTACAAAGAAATTTGGTAAGCCATCATTCGTGAACGAGAGCATGTATCTTTGGAAATGGGGATGGCCCGAGAGGAAAGTCGAGATTGATCTTTCTTATCAACCTAAGTTCGCGCGGACAACCGTCACATTCAACAACAACGGAATTTAGCGTGAGACCATTAATCGCCGTCTAACAGCCCGTTGCAGCCCGTTGCACGCGGACCCGGTCACGCTTCGGGTGGCTGAGCTTCGAAGTCTTCTTGCTCGGGAGCCCTTCGCAAATGAAGTCTGGGGCCGGTGAACGGGGGCGTTGGCACACTTTTGGGAGGCCCAAATGACCGATAACGAACTTCGAGGGCTCGTGCTCCAGTGGTTCTACGATCACCGCCGAGAAGATTTCGGGGCGCCGAATCCACATGAACTCTCTCCACCGGTTGATCAGCGCGACATTTTTGCGATTTGCCAACAGCTAGATGAGAACGGCCTCATAACATGGAAGGGCCTCAAAGGGCTAGGAGGCTGGGTTGGTGGTGCAGGCAAGATCACCGCACCCGGTGTAGATGCCATTGAAAAGAAATCCTCTCCGCCCGCCTTTCCAATGGTTTTCCCAATCATCACTCAGAACATATCAGTTGCCAATTCGCAGGCGGTTCAAATTGGCAATAACAATACTCTCACTTTCATAGCGGCTATTGAGCAGATGATCCACACGATCGAGAACTCTAATTTCACGACGGATCAAAAAGAAGAAGCAAAGAGCCGGTTGAAGGCATTTCTTTCTCACCCCTTGGTTACTGCGGTTCTTGGGTCGGCAGTTGGTGCCCTTCTTGCAATGTTATAAGCGTGTGCCTAACAGCCCGTTTCATCGGACCCAGACGCGCAAGGGTGGCCGAGCCTCGAAGGTGCTCTTGCGCTTAGGTGCCCTTCGAAAACAGCTCTGGGTCCGCTGAACGCGGGCATTGGGCCTCGAAGAAAAAAGCGAAGCCCATGTTCGGCGGCATGAGTAGGAGGTTTCAAAATGGCCAAATCAACAATGAAAGTAAAGTGGCTCAAGTCATCGGAGGAACATGACTATCCCGCGGCATTATCATACTTGTCTCTAGTCTATCCGCAGATCGTGGCTAAAGGGTATGTAGGGAAGCTGAAAAAAGCTCGCGTCACTGAATTCAAGGCGAAGGACATATTCAGAGCCTCCCGGCTACCGTTGCTTGGTGCTGACAATTACCACGTGAGGAAAGACAAGTAGTTCAGGGTCACATCTTGCTTTCTAGCATTTCTCAACTCTGAGCACGACTTGACTTGCCGCGCTTCGTTCTTGTGGTCATTGCCAACTCAAAACTCGCAACTCACTTGGTTAACTGAATACCCTTCCTCAATTCAACATTCAAAATTCACCATTCGCAATTCGCCCCGTATCCTGCTCCCCTTGAGTTTGTAGCCATTCCGCAGGAATGGCCGTCCCGGCGCCGTTGGGCCTAGAGCAAGGCAGGC
>DAHXMK010000336.1 GCA_027365515.1 Candidatus Aminicenantota bacterium | reverse complement strand
CGGCGACGGAATGGCGGTCTTGACTTTTTGGCCGTTCTTTTTAAACTGCGCCTTGTTCAACGTGCTTTTTGGCAACTTCGGAGGTGCTCAGGTGAACGAGAAGAGATTCAATCGTTGGCTCTTTGGTCTGGCAGGATTTTTCGTCGCGACCGCGCTGATCATCCTCGCCTTCCCCCTGTTCAACGTGCGGACGGCCCGGGCCGATGGTTCCTCGCCGCCGTCGGTCATCGTCCTGCCCCTGGAACAGCGGGTGGTGGATACGGCCTGGCGGTGCGAGTCAGGTCAGCCCTGCCAGCCGTGGTTCCTGACGCAGACCCGGGTGGACGGCGACCCCGCGCCGCGCGAGTTCCTGCTCACCGGCGATGACGGCACCAACTTCCTGGTCAAGGAGACGCGGCAGGTCAGCGACCGGGAAATCCGGGACCTCGACATCATCAACCTGCCCAAGGGGAAGAAGCTCGTGGCCATGAACTGGCGGTGCGAGCCCCGGCGTCCCTGCCGGCTCACCTACCTCCTGCGGAAGCGGGGGCGCTACGAGCCGCCGCAGAGCTACACCTTCACCGACACGAGGGACACCTACACCATCTTCGAGACGCCTTAGTCTCGCCGTCGCGCGCCGCTTGGCGCTTTTTTTTGTAGGCGGTCGCCCCCCAGTTTTTTGCGTTAACAAAAAACGCCGCTTCTAAGAGCGGCGAGGGGCGCGGTTGGCGCGCAAAGAGCGAGGGTCTCAGCGGTTCCGGAGGGTGAGGCGGTCCTCGGTCCAGATGGCCAGTTCCGTGAGGTTGCGGTCCAGCCAGGCGATGTTCACGGCGATGGCTTCCAGGATTTGCTTCATCGTCATGCTGAGGCCGTCGACCGAATTCGCGGCGAAGAAGGCGCGGGCGTCTTCCAATTCCGAGCGGGCGGCCAGTTTGGCCGCAACCTTGGCGAAGCGTCCGACCATCACGTTGTTGCCGCGATAGCGCTCGGTGAGCTCCGACCAGTGATTCTTCACGAATCTCCAGGCCAGGTTCAGACCGAGCGGGTTGGCGGCGACGGCGTGAACGCCGAAGTGCGCATCTTGGCTGCGGACGTCCTTGGACAAGGAGAACTCCAGCGTGCGCTGGAGCAAGGCCAAGATCGTCGTCGAGCCGAGGGCGGTCAGCAGGCGGTTCTTCTCCTCCTGCAGGGTGGCCTGACGGTAGAGGTGGAGAATGGACTCGTAGGCGATTGCCCCGCCGTTGTGCACCACCGTGCGGTAGATGACCTGGCGCAGGTTCGGGTCGATGTCCTCGCCTTGGAAGAAGGTCGAGCAGGCGATGTCGCTCACGCGCTGGTCGCCGTAGAAGGCCGCCGCCCCGAGCAGGAGCGGTCGCTTCTGCAAATCCGAGGCGCTGTCGGTGTCGCGCGCCGTCCAGCCCACTCGGGTCGCCGCCGCCGCGAAGAGGTCGCGGGCGAAGGCGTGAAGTTCCCTCTGGATGATGGGTTCTCTGGCGGTCAGCGAGGAGATTTCCTTCATGTTTTCGACCAGCCCGGCCCAGGCGGCGTCTCCCTCGACCAGAAGCGCTTCCGCTACGCCGGGCTGTCCGACGATGACGCGGAAGTCT
>DAHXMK010000324.1 GCA_027365515.1 Candidatus Aminicenantota bacterium | reverse complement strand
GCGCCTCACGCCTTCGCGCCGGGCGGATATTGAACCACGGAGACACAGAGGCGCCGAGAAGGACTCTTGGTTTAGCGAAGGGGAGCTTTGGGGGCAGCGAGATGCTCATTTTCGCAAGTCCTCCTCTCCCTTCGCCCGCCGGGCCGAAAGCTACGGCTCGTGAAAACCTGCATGGACCCTTCCTTTTTTATCTTTCCCTATATCGGTCTTTCTCCGTGTCTCTGCGCCTCCGTGGTGAACATCTTCCCTTCGTGCCTTCGTGGTGAAGATTCTTCTCACGCCTTTGCCATCGCGCTCGGCGCGTCGCCGCCGCCGTTGCCGTTCTTTTTGCCTTTGACGGCGGGGCGGAAGAAGCTTTCGGCCTTCTTGGGATTCTTGTAGTAGAGGTGGACGAGCGCGCGGTAATCGAGCTTGTAGGTGTCGAACCAGTTGATCTTCTCCTGCTCGCAAAGGCCGTAGGCCTGAAGCTCGGTGTCGTGGGCCGAGCGGTGGGCGTCAACGGCGTGGGCGAGCGCGCCCGAGGCGGCGTTCAGCGGCCCGGCGAAGCCCTTCAGCTCGGCATCCTCCTCCTCCCCGAGTTTGCTGATGATGACGTTCACCTTTTGAAGCTCCGCCTCCAGGGGAGCGTTCACCACCGGCGTCATTCCGTCGGGGAAATAGGTCAGGTAGAGGGGGGATTTCCGGCTGTTGCCGCACTTCGCGAGCACCGCCAGGCCGAAGCGGCGCACCACGTCGTCGAGCGCCTCGTCCTCCCCGTCCCTCACCGCCATCGCCGTCATCGTCGAGGCCTGCGCCGCCTCGTGGGCCGCCACCTTCTCCTGAAGCCTCGCCTGCATCTTGTTCCACGATTCGGCCATCTGCGCCAAATGCTTCTCCGCCCTCAGCCTCGTCAAATGATAAAGGCCGTACTCCTTGAGCAACGTTGACGCGCCGGTTGTTGCGTGCGGAACCTGCATGGTGCTCCTCCTTTCAAACTGATGGAACGTCGGGTTTTGGGCTTGCGGCCCGGCTATCCTGCTCCCCTTGAGTTTGTAGCCACCATTAAGACAGGAGTTAATCATGTCGGAGAGATGGAGCTATAGACGAGGAAGTTCCGGATGGGTTCGGCGGTAGGCGGCAAACGGCTGAAGGTTGATTTAAGAGAAGAACTACCTCCCTTCATCCTTCGCACTTCATACTTCATACTTATCTTCGCCGCTCGCGCCCTTGTAACGCCGGCTGGCCTCCCGCTCTTCTTGTCCCTGGCTTCTATTTCGGGTTTCGTCTGGTGGGTCGCGGGGGACTCGAACCCCCAACCAACGGATTAAGAGTCCGCTGCTCTACCGAATTGAGCTAGCGACCCGCCGAGACAAATAATTATATCGGAAAAGCGGGATTTGGTCAACGCCGTGCGGCCGCGCGCGCGCCTATTGTCGCGCCGGCGCAACGCGTCGAGAGCGATATCGGCTTCACTTTATCGCCATCAGCACGTCGGCCAGGGTGTGACCGCTGGCGCCGCCGGCGGTGAGGTATGCGCCCGGTGCGATTGTCTTGAGCCCGGCCAGAAGGCGGCGCGCGACTTCGATGCCGTACGCTTTCTGGTCCTCTTTCGATTCAAAACTCGTTATCTTCTTAAGAACCTCCTCGGGCAGGGTTATGCCGGGCACTTCATTATGAAGATAGAGCGCCTGCTTGGCGCTGGCGAGCGGCAAGATGCCAGGCAGGATGAAGACTGGCAGGCCTCGGCTGGCTCCGAGAAACCGCTCCACCGTTTCGATGGAAAAGACGGGCTGGCTCATGGCGAAAGTGGCTCCGCCCTCAAGCCTTTCGGAGAGCTTCGCTATTTCCTTCGGCAAATCGGCGGCGCCAAGGTTGACCCCGACGCCGATCTTGAACCCAGTTCCTTTGCCTAATGCATTGTCGGAGAAATCATAGCCGCGG
>DAHXMK010000323.1 GCA_027365515.1 Candidatus Aminicenantota bacterium | reverse complement strand
CGCCGCCGAGCTGGACCGGTTCCAGCCCCAGGTTCTTGAAGCGAACCCCTCCTATCTGGCTCGTTTCGCGCGCGAGGCTTGCCGGTTGGGCCTCGACGTCAGACAGCCGGAAGTCGTCGTCTTCACCTACGAGAACCCCTCGCTCTTGCACCTTCGGCAGATAAGGCGGGTCTTCTCGGCGCCGCTGGTTTCTTCCTACGGGACGACCGAGACCGGCTACGCCTTCATCCAGTGCGAACGCGGGCTTTTCCACCTGAACATGGCGGCCTGCAGGGCAGACCTGGCCGCCCTTAACGGCGCGGCGGACCTTTCTCTTCTAAGGCTCACTCCCTTCGAGAATGAATGGACCGCCCTTCTGCGCTTCGATCCCGGCGACATAGTGAGAGCGGAGCCGTCCGGCGCCTGCCCGTGCGGCCGCGAGAGCGCGGTTCTGCTGCGCTCGATAGAGGGGCGGGTGAAGGGGCTGACTTATACGGCGGAGGGAAGGCCGGTGACGCCTGCGGAATTGGACCGGGTGCTGGCCACCGAGCTGGAACTCTCCTCATACCAGCTTCTTCAAACGGGCCGTGGCCGCTACAAGCTGACGGCCGTGGTCGAGCCGGAAAGAGGAAATGGCGCCATTGACCGCCTCGCCGATCTGCTGGTCGGGCTTTACGGGCCTGGCGCCAGTGCGGAAGTGAACGGCGTCCCCGACATAGGGCCGGAGCCCTCCGGCAAATACCTCACGGCCAAGCGGGACCCGTCATTCACGGAGGTTTGATGAGCGCCCGCCCCGTAATACTTCTCGGAGGCGGCCCCGGCGCCGACAGGCGCGCGGCGAAACTTCTCTGGCGGCGCGTCGTCCAGGCGGCGGGGAAGGATCACCCGACCTTTGCATACGTGGGTTGCGCCTCCGGCGACTCGCCGGAATTCCGAGCTTACTTTGAAGAACCCCTCAAGCAAGCGGGCGCCGGCAAAGTGAAGCCGGTCCTCCTGTGCGGCCGAAAGCCCGACCTCGCGGCCGCCCGCGCCGTGGTTGACGAAGCCGACGCGGTCTTCGTTTCCGGCGGGGACGTCGAGCGGGGGATCAGCGTCCTGGAAAAGAGCGGCTTCGCTGAAACCCTCAAGAAGCTGGCCGCCGAAGGCAAGCCGTTTTCGGGCCTCTCCGCGGGAAGCCTCATGCTCGCTCGCGCATGGGTGCGCTGGCGCGACCCCGAAGACGACTCAACGGCGGAGATATTCCCATGCCTCGGCATAGCGCCGGTCTACTGCGACGCCCACGACGAGGAATCGGGATGGTCGGAACTGAAGTTTCTTCTCAAGCTGCTCCCCCACGGCTCCACCGGCTGGGGCATACCATCGGGCGGCGGCCTCGCCGTCCATCCGGGCGGCGAGGTCGAGTGGTTCGGCGCCGAGCCTGCGCTCTGCCGCGGTGATATAATGGCGCCATGAAGGTACGCCTCTCGCGCTTTGTCTGTTTGGACGTGGAGTCGAACCTGAAGCGGTGCGAGGAGGAGGCGCTGAAGGCCGCCGGCGAAGGGGCCGAGTGGGTTCTCTTTCCGGAGAGCTTCCTCACCGGCTACAAGCGCAAGCTGGAACCAAGCCGGACCCGCGCCCTCTTCTCCAAAATTTCATCCTCTCACCCGGCCACGGTCTTTTTCTTCGGCTCGATTTCCGAGGAGCGCAAGAACAGAATGACCGTCTGGCGTTCGGGAAGAGAGGTGGCCAGGTACGACAAGGTCCACCTCTTCGCGCCAAACGGCGAGCGGGAACTCTGGGACGAGGGGGACCGCTACGCCTGCGTTGACCTTGGCGGCGTCAAGGCCGGCCTGATCAACTGCAACGACCTCAGGTACCCGGAGCAGGCGCGCGCGCTCGTGGTCGAAGCCGGCTGCGGCGTTCTCGCCGTCGTGGCGTGGTGGCCCTGGAGGCGGGATCACGTTTGGCGGACGCTGCTTCGGGCCAGGGCGATAGAGAACGGCGTTTTCGTCATAGGCTGCTGCGTCGCCGCTTCGGAATTTCCCGAGGAACATTTCGCCGGCGCGGGCAACTACGTCTTCGGCCCCAAGGGAGAGCAGATCCTCACGAAAGACGACAGGAGCTACGAACTTGACCTGGCCGCCGCACGCGACCTCATCGTTGACCCAAAAACCACGGCGGTCCGGATAGAGAAGATCGAAAAATTCCCGTAAGAAAAATCCATGGGCCGGAAAACCATCCGCGCCACGTTTCCAGCGGCACACGTATGACCCTGGTTACTTCTCTTCTTGGCTCTCTTCCTTGTCTTTGATGTGATAGGCGGAGACGGGCAGCGGCTCGTGAACCTTCGCCCCGTCCCGCTTCGCGATGTACCCGGGCGAGCCGACGACGCTGCAGTTTGCGGGCACGTCGCGGTTGATCACGACGGCCTCGGCGCCGATCATGCTGTTGTCGCCTATCCGCACCGGCCCAAGGATCGTCGCGTGGGTCCCGATGAAGACGTTGTTTCCTATCGTCGGGTGGCGCTTTCCGGTATGCTTTCCCGTCCCCCCGAGCGTGACTCCATGAAAGAGGACGCAGTTTTCGCCGATCTCGGCCGTCTCTCCGATCACCACTCCAGCGCCGTGGTCGCAGAAGAAGCCCTTTCCGATTCTGGCTCCGGGGTGAATTTCCAGGCCGGTGAGAAAACGCACCATCTGGGAAATCATTCTCGGCAGGAAAGGGACCTTGAGCCTGTAGAGGGGGTGGACGACGTAGCGGTGGGCGACTATGGCGTGCAGGCACGGATAAAGAATGAACTCGGCGTTCTTGCACGCCGGATCGTTTCTGTAGATGGCTTTCACGTCCTCGAACATTTCTCTCCCTCAACCCGGTTAGGGTTCAGCGTTACGGCCGAAACTCAGCCCGCGCAGTGAAACAATAAAACGAGCCGCGC
>DAHXMK010000030.1 GCA_027365515.1 Candidatus Aminicenantota bacterium | reverse complement strand
CTCCAACGCTTATGATACTTCAGCCAAAACTCAAAACTCAAAGACTGCTCTCCTATGCTCTCAAATTTCTGACTTGGCATCTGGACTACAGCTGCTGGTTGGGGTAGTGTTTAGCTTGAAGGAGGGCGGCGGCCAAATGATTCTTGTCCTGCAGAGGGTCTCGAAGGCGCGCGTCACCGTGAGCGGTAAAGAGACCGGGGCGATCGGCCGCGGGCTTCTGGTCTTCTGCGCCGTGGAGCGCGACGATGGCGAAAGCGAGGCCGCGTGGTGCGCGCGGAAGGTGGCCGAGATTCGCGTCTTCCCCGATTCCAAGGACAAGATGAACTTGTCGGTGAGAGAGGTCAACGGCGAGGTCCTGGCCGTGAGCCAGTTCACGCTCGTCGGAGACCTTCGAAAAGGGACGCGCCCGTCGTTCTCTCACGCGGCCCCGCCGGAGAAAGCGTCCATCATCTTCGACAGATTCGTCGCCCTGATCAGAGAGAGCGGGCTTATCGTCAAGACCGGCGTCTTTCAAGCGATGATGGATGTCGAGCTGGTGAACGACGGACCGGTGACGATCATCCTCCATAGGCCGTGAGGCGCAAGATGACGGACGAGCCGCGGCACTCCAGGGAACTGGCTGCTTTTCTCGACCACCTCGTCGTCGAGCGCGGGCTGAGCCCCAACTCCGTGGCCGCGTACAGGAGCGACCTCGAACGCTTCTTTTCTCTGACGAAGAAGAGCGCCGCTTCGGTCAAGAGGGAGGACGTGCTCAACTTCCTGGCGGCGGAACGCGAGGAGGGGCTTTCCGCTTCCACCTCTTCCAGGCGGCTCGCCGCGTTGAGGACCTTCTACCGATTCCTCCTCCTGGAGAAGCTCAGCGAAAACGATCCCACCGAAAATGTTGACCCGCCTAGGGCGCTCAAGAGGCTCCCCTCGTTTTTGAGCGAGGAGGAGGTTGAACGGTTCCTTGCCGCTCCGGACGTTTCGACCAATACCGGCCTTCGCGACAGGGCCATCTTCGAAACATTCTATGCCACTGGAATCAGGGTGTCGGAGCTCGTCTCCCTGGCGGTGGAAGGGCTGAACGCGCAAGCTGGGTTCGTTCTGGTCATGGGCAAGGGTTCCAAAGAGCGGATAGTCCCATTAGGAGAAGTCGCCCTCGACTGGGTCGGAAGATACAGCGCAAAGGCGCGCCCGGCGATGCTGAAGGAACGGGAGTGCAAGGCGCTCTTCGTGACTGGAAGGGGCCAGGCGTTGAGCCGCAAAACCGTCTGGGCGATGGTCGAGCGCTACGCAAGGGCCGCCGGCATTTCAAAGCACCTGAGCCCCCACACGCTGCGCCACTCCTTCGCGACTCACCTTCTCGAACACGGCGCCGACCTGCGCTCGGTCCAGATAATGCTTGGACTCTCTCCGCTCCTCGGTGTCCATCTTTATGGTGAAAATTCTTGGTGATCAGGCGCGGGGATGAAACTGGCGGTAAATTCTCTTGAGTCGTTCCTGTTCGACGTGGATGTAAATTTGGGTAGTAGAAATGTCCGAGTGTCCAAGCATTATCTGGACCGAGCGCAGGTCGGCGCCGTGTTCGAGAAGGTGAGTCGCGAAGGAGTGGCGCAGCGTGTGGGGGCTCAGGTGCTTTGAAATGCCGGCGGCCCTTGCGTAGC
>DAHXMK010000029.1 GCA_027365515.1 Candidatus Aminicenantota bacterium | reverse complement strand
GGATGGCGCAAAACTACCACCGCCCCCGAAGCCGTGTCAAGCGGCGTAGGCGGCGATCAGCCAGAGAGGGGAAACGCGGCCCGCGTCGCCTCCCATCGTTCCAGCCAGCCCCATGATCGCGAAGGCCGCGCCGGTGAGAATCATGCCGATGCCCATTTTCCCCGGCGTGGAAAGCTCCAATTGCCGTTTTCTGAGCTTGCTCCAGAACCAGACGACGAGCGGCGTCAGGGTGACAACGAAAAAGGCGTTGGCGGCGCCGAAGGTCTCGGGAGGAATGTGGAGCCCGAAAATAGGGCCGGTCGAATCGCGGGCCCAAAGAGTCATCGTGAATCCGTTCTGGTGAAACGCCATCCAGAAAAGGACGACGATGGCGTAAATGGCGAGAAGAGCGACGATTCGGCTCTTCTCCTGCGCCCACGAAAGCTCCGCGCCCTGGACCAACGAGCCCGAGCCGTGGGAAATCTCGGCGTGCGCGATGTGCTTTTGAAAGATCGTAAAAATGCCGAGCCCAACCACCATTCCGGCGGCGGCGGCCCCGAAGGCCCACCACCAGCCGAGAGTATTTCTCAGCGCGGCCGCCGCGAGCGGGGCGAAGAAAGCCCCGATATTGATTCCCATATAGAAGATATTGAAGGCCGAGTCCTTTAGGGGATTGCCCTCCTCGTAAAGGTTTCCGACCATGACCGAGATGTTTGGCTTGAAAAGGCCGTTGCCGATCACGAGGACCAGAAGGGCGAGAAAAAGGAGCGGGCGGCCGGCGGTTCTTTCCGGCCCGTCGTACCTTGGCTGGAGCGTGTCGAAAGGCTGGCCCGCCGCCTTCGCGGCCTCGCCTTGCTTCTGCCAGTCGGAGAATGCTTGCGCGTATGCCCTCTCCGCCGCCGCGACCCGCTGCTCGACGGCGGGCTTGTCGTTTACCCTCACCGCCATGATTGCGTAGCCGGCCGCCAGAAGAATCGCCCCCAGGACTATCGTCTTCCGAAATCCAAGCAGCCTGTCGGCAACCCATCCGCCGGCTATCGGCGTGAAATAGACCAGGGCGAGGTAGGCGCCGTAAATTTCGCCGGGGTGGCGGAAATGGAAGTGCTCGTCGAGGTACAAAGTGAAAATGAAGAGCATCGTGTAGAAGCCGAAACGCTCCCACATCTCCGTGAAGAAGAGGACGTAGAGCCCCTTCGGGTGCCTCGGTTTCTCCGCTGAATTGTCCATGACGCCTCCCTCTAGCGTTTAAGCCAGCAAGAAAGCATGAAGTATGAAGACCAAATTATGAAGGAATGTACGATTATTTATTTCAAGAAGAAAAGTACAACGCTTCATCCTTCATAATTCATGCTTCAACTTTGCCGGTTCCTCCACTCGTACGTGTCAAGTCATGCCCAGCCGCCGCCTCACGTAGGGGACCAGCCCTCCCGCTACAATAATTTGGCCGATCTCGGGCGGGAATGGCGCGGCCTGATAAGAGAGCCCCGCCGTGGCGTTCGTGACGACGCCCGCGCCGAAATCTATTTTGAAAAGGTCCCCATCATTGCAATTCGCGGCGGCGCCTTTCGCTTCGACGATCGGCAGGCCGACGTTGATTGCGTTCCTGAAGAATATCCTGGCGAACGACGAGGCGATGACGGCGCCGATGCCGGCTCCCTGAAGGGCCAGCGGTGCAGTCTCCCTGCTGCTTCCGCAACCGAAATTGTCTCCGGCGACGATGATGTCCCCGGGAACGATCTTCGACGCGAAGCCCTCGTCCAGCCCGGCCATGGCGTGTCGTCCAAGCTCCTTGGAGTCGAGCGTCCCGCAGAACTTGGCTGGAATGATTACGTCGGTGTCAACGTCGTCGCCAAATAGCCAAGCCTTTCCGCTGATCGGCTTCATCTAGATTTCCTCCGGATGGCGGATGGTCCCGGCCACGGCCGTCGCGGCGGCCACGTAAGGGTTGGAAAGATAGACCCTCGATGTCGGGTCGCCCAGCCTCCCTCTGAAGTTCCGGTTTGTCGTCGCGAGCGCCACC
>DAHXMK010000309.1 GCA_027365515.1 Candidatus Aminicenantota bacterium | reverse complement strand
ACCTTCGACAGAGAGAACGCGCCGTTTCCGTTTTCCTGTTTCTGTTCAAGGTTGCCAACCTCCACTCAAGGCCTCTATAATACCACCGTGGCGGTTTCTTAAGGGCAGATCCCGGGAAAGGAGGAGGCCCATGGATTCATTCGCTCAAGCCGTAGGCAATTTCATGGGGACGGGCGCTACCTGGATGGTGAGGGCGTTTCTTGCCCTGGTGATCCTGGTGCTCGGCTACTTCGTGGCCAAAATAATATCGAAGATCGCGAAGCAACTGATCATAAGCTCGGACCTGGACCGCAAAGCGGGAAAGTGGCTCGGCCTGGACAATATCTTCGAGAGGGACAGCGCCCCCAAGAAGCAGCTAGCAATCATCATAGAGAAGATAATCCTCGTTCTCTTGATGCTGCTGATAATACTTCTGGCGCTGGAGATGCTCGGAGACGTGGCGGTCACCAGCGTCCTGCAGAACGTCCTGACGCAGATGGCCAGCGCCCTGCCGCGTATCTTCAAGGCGGTGTTGATCCTGGCCTTCGCATGGATCATCGCCGCGGTCGTCCGCCTGATGGTGACCACGTTTTTCGAGAAGGCGCCCTTCGGCGAGAAGCTGGGCAAGCTGATCAAAGAGGAGGAGAAGCCAGGCAAGCCAACGGCGACGATGGCCGCGAGCGCCGGCAACTTTTTCTTCTACCTGATCATGGTCTTCGCGCTGCTGCCGTTCTTCGAGGCGCTCCAGCTCAACGCTCTGGTTGACCCGCTGAAGGCGATGTTCACGAAGGCGCTCAACTACGTGCCGAACATTCTGAGCGCCGCCTTCGTGCTGGTGCTGGGCTATTTCCTGGCGCGCCTTTGCGAGAAGCTGGTCACCAACTTCGCCCAGGCCGCCGGGCTCAACCGCTACATGGACGAGCTTCCTTACGAGACGGTCCTCAAGTCCCTCGACCTCTCGCGCATAGCGGGGGCGCTGGTCTTCATCATCCTCATGGTGCCGGTGCTGGGCGCCACCTTCGAGATACTCAACATCGCCGTCATAACCGGCGTCTTCGGGACGATGATGAACAAGGTGGCGGCGGCGCTGCCTTCGGTCATAACCGCCTTCGTGCTTCTTGTGCTCGGCCTGATCGTCGGACGGTTCCTGGGCGACGTGGCCGCCAAGGCGCTCAAGGACGTCGGCTTCGACGTCGTATTGGGGCGAGTCGGCCTTGAAAAACTCGAACAGAAACAGGAAAACGGAAACGGCGCGTTCTCTCTGTCGAAGGTGGCGGGCAACATCATAGCCGCCGTCGTCGTCCTCCTGTTCGCGATGGAAGGCTTCGAGATCATGCATCTCGACCTTCTTGCCGGCGCGGTCAACAAGCTCGTCCTCTACGTGCCGAACGTCGTCATCGCTTTTGTCCTTTTGGGACTGGGCTTCTACCTGGCAAGAGTTATAGAGCAGCTGGTGCGCGCCGGTTTCTCCGACGAAAGGACCTTCGAGGCCGACATGGTCAGCCTCTTGCTCCGCTACGCCATCATCGTCTTCGCCTTCTTCATGGCCTTCGACCAGCTCAACGTGGCACACAACATCGTCACTAACGCCTTCACGATCATCCTGGGGACGGCCGGCCTCGGCCTCGCTCTTGCCTTCGGACTGGGCGGCCGCGACCATGCCAAGGAGTACCTGGAACGCATAAGGCAGTACGCCAGGGAGCGCAGGGGAAAGAAGGCCGAATAGGGAGGGGAAGGGGCGCGGGGAGAAATTGTTCACGGTTCTCCCCGCCCCCTCTCATGCCCCCGAGCGCTGGACCCGGTCCGCTAAATCAACCCAACAACACGACAAGGCTTTGCCGAGAAAGGATAGGCACCATGCGCCTCCGGCTTCTCATCGTCTGCGCGGGTTTGAGCGTCTCGCTGTTTGCCCAGTCGAGCGATCCTGCCAGGCAGTACAACTCAACGATAGTCGTCACCGGCTCCAGGCTTGGGGCCGAGATCAGGCCCGCCGAGGTGATCACGCGCGAGACGCTCGATGCGCTCCCAGTCGCCGATACCGCGTCGGCTCTCAGAATCCTCACCGGCGTTGATTTCAGAGAGAGGATTCCTTTCGGGGGACAGGCCGACCTCGGCCTTTACGGAAGCGGGTTCGAGGAGGCGCTCGTCCTCGTGGACGGCATTCCGGCCAACGACCCGCAGACCGGCCACCATTCCCTGGAAATGCTCCCACCGCTTGAAGCGATAGACCACATCGAGGTGGTTCAAGGGCCGTCGTCCGTGATTTACGGCCCTGGCGCCCTGGCGGGAGTGGTTCAGATTTTTACAAGGCGCCCGCCCACCGTTCCAGACGTTGAAGCGGACGCGGCCGCAGGCAGCCACCATCTCGCCAGGGGCGCATTCTACGCGGGAGGCCATGGCCTGGCCGCCTCGGGCAGCCTTCTCAACACGGCCGGTTACACCCCAGACACCGAGCTTCACCAGGCGAACGGCTTTGCTCGCTATTGCGCCGGTGGTTTTGACGCGGAGGTGATTGCCGAGGACAAGCGGTTCGGCGAGTGGCAGGGCTATTCGGACATTTTTCCCAACGAATGGGAAGCCGTGTCCGGCGTTACCGGACAAGTGAAGTGGAACGGCGGGCCGTGGCAGCTCTCCGCAGGCTTCAGGCAGAAGAGCGACCGCTTTATATTGGACAGGGTTCATCCCGAATGGTACGAGGCCTCTCACGTGGCCGGAAGATGGAATACGCAGGCGGCCTACCGATTCGCCGCCGCCGGCGCCGCCGCCATCGTCGGCGTTGACGCCTCCCGCGAGACTATTGATTCAAACCAGCTCGGGGACCATGAACGAAACTACGGCGGCCTCTTCGGCGAGGGCTTCTGGAAATTTGGAAAAGCGGAAGTTGACGCCGGGCTAAGGGTTGACGCGATGGGCCGGAGAA
This sequence comes from Candidatus Aminicenantota bacterium, assembly GCA_027365515.1. GTDB lineage: Bacteria > Acidobacteriota > UBA4820 > UBA4820 > DSQY01 > JAEMPZ01. The sequence continues at coordinate 2,893 of DAHXMK010000309.1, read as the reverse complement.
AAAGCCTGAGCCCGCAGGTGTCGGTCCAGTGGCCGGCGGGAGGAGAATGGAAAGCCTTTGCCTCGGTTGGACGCTCCGAGCGCCTGCCCTCCTTCACCGAGCTCTACACGAAGAGCCCGGCGTGGGTGGGAGACCCGAACCTTGCGCCCGAAAAGGTTTGGGGGGCCGACTTGGGGGTCAAGAGGGCGGCGGGGGCCGCCACGATCACGATTTCGCTCTTTTACAGGCGCGGCAGCGGCCTGATTGACATGGTGCGCACCGCCGGAACCTCCGCCCCTTTGGCCGCGCGCAACGTACAGACTCAAGAGACGTCAGGCCTTTCGGCGCAGGCACAAGGAAGCTGGAACGGGAAGCTCGGCTGGCAGCTCTCTTCCGTTGTAATGAACCAGAGCGCGGCTTGGCCTTCCGGGATAGAGTCAAGATACGCGGATGACCTGCTGAGGCACAAGGAGGTCGCCGGCCTAACCTACAACGGCGGCGCGACGAGGTGGGGGCTTTTTGCCACGGCGAGCCAGAGGCAGGACCGCAGTGCAAGCGGCGAGATGGACGCCTCCCTCGCGTGGTTCCCCAAAGCGCTGAAGGGGGTGAGCCTCTCCCTCGAAGGGAGGAACATCTTGAACCACTCCACACCCGGCTTTTTCGGCTTCCCCGGCCCCGGCAGATGGGTTTGGGCTGGAATCTCATTTTCGCCGGCCGCGCGATAGCTCGTTGGGATTTGCGGATAAGTGCGGCGTGCGCCTCTGAAGCCGATCCACGGCGCGCTGGGCTTCCCGCTCCTGGCTTGCACTGCATCGCGACAAGCTGTATCGTTCGAGCCATGGGGCGACGGATACGCGTGAGTTCACCCGGAGGCCGCCATGCTCAAAGACACTAACACCAAAGACCCCGACTTTTCAGAAAAGAGGAGGGAAAATAGGTGGCTGTCCCTAGTTATTCCTAGTTATTCTCCGACTTTTCAGAAAAGAGGAGGGAAAATAGGTGGCTGTCCCTAGTTATTCTTAGTTATTCTCCGACTTTTCAGAAAAGAGGAGGGAAAATAGGTGGCTGTCCCTAGTTATTCTCGGTCATTCTTTCACAAATTATCTGCTTGATGCTCCGCCACAATGAGGAGGTCAATATGATAAGAGAATCGTTACGAGCCGGTTTTCTCGTGGTCATGGCGTTCTTAACAGCTCAATGTGCAGCGCCCCCTGTGGACACTTTGACATATGAGATGGTGCGAATCCGGTTCGTGGATTCTCAAGGAATGCCGATCTCCTACTTCGCCAGGGATACTGTCTTTCTGCGTGCAGAAGATGTCACGTCGTATAAAGCCTACTTGGCGGGTGGTGGCTTTTGGGATGAGCTTATTTCATACGAGGGATTCTGCACTCAGAGGAGCCAAGAGCCGCCTTGCTTTGTTGACTTAATTAATATGACGCTGGAACGTGATATCGAAGTCTGCGCTCAAAAAAGATTTCAGGACAAAGGTTTCCCTCCCGGTGCCAAGATGTTTCTAGTTTACGAATTTTTGGATGGCACAACGTTCATGCTACCCATATCCAATGTAGCCAAGATGGATGCGGACAATGTAAACGTATTGACCATCCCAGGGGCTCTAGGATCGGGAGATTGGAAAGAACTGGGTGACTTTCTCTTCAAAGCGGATGCGCAATGGTGTAAGGGACGTGACTTCGACAATGCCCTGATCCGGCAGTGCGATTCGCTTATCGAAAAGAAGGAAAAGGCAAGTGATTTGCAATGGGCGGGCAGCCTAGTCTTCGTTCGCGAACGCTGGCTTCAGCCTAATCCTCGAATCATATGTCTTGATAGGAAACCAATGGAGGGCACGCCTGAAGAGTTTTCGGATCTACCATGGAGCAACAACACCCGCAGGACATTTGGAAGTTTCATGGCACCCTACTCAATCGCCTCCTACAGTGCCTGCGTAAAAGTGTTGCAGGTGAACCCCGAAGACAAACGAGCGATTTTCTGGACTAAGGTCCTGCCATGGGTGAATGGATTTGCACCGGAAGGGAAGCAGGGAGAGCCAACCAGCGCCGATTTAGTTCGCGAATGCAAGCGCGCCTATATGGCCGAACGGGGCCGACTGGACGATTATCACCGTTTCTGGGCACTGAAGGAGTTCATGGATGCAACCGATGGCGCGACGTTTGTTGAGCGCTATCATCTTCACTTGAAGGGGATTCACCACGATGCGGATCTTCAATGGGCCTTGGATGAACTTAACGCGCTTTTCAAGAAATGGCCATTCCTGCGATATCAGGTAGACAGCTTGGAGGAATGGCTTGCTTATATGCGCCAGCCAGAATGGATTGACCCACTCAAAAAGGAATAACTGGGACCGTTCCGAGCAAGTCCTGGAGTGAAAGAGGCGCGGTTTTGGCACGCCGGAACGGAATCCGGCTGATTGAAGATAATTCCGAATATTCCGGGGACATCCATGATAAGTAAAGTCAAGGGGGAGAGGGAGGCTCCCCATAGTTTCTTTCGCGATTCTTCAGCCGTTTCATCTCTCCTTTCTGTTATAGGCTCCGTGGTTCCTTGCTTTGGCGATCGAGGGCCGATCCCTTGATCAGGGACGACCAGACATCCATTGTCAGACATCAGGCATAGCCTTCGCCGAAGATTGAGTCATGATCTGCCGCCGGCCCCGAAACACAATAAAGTGAAGAAACTAGAGAAACTAGGAGAAACTAGGGACAGCCACCTATTATTTGCGGTGCGGGCTGATAAGTTGTAGGATATTTCCATGCCACGGCTTGCGCGCATCGCGATCCCCGGCGTCCCTCACCACGTGACCCAGCGTGGGAACAACCGGCAGGACATCTTCTTCGCCGAAGAGGACCGTAATCTTTATCTGGATTTCGTACGAGACTACGCCGGCGAGGCT
>DAHXMK010000277.1 GCA_027365515.1 Candidatus Aminicenantota bacterium | reverse complement strand
AGCAGGTCCGGGTCCAACGGCTTCAGACTGGTGAGGACCGCGCTGTAGTCCTGGTCCTCCTTCACGATGGCCCCGTAGTAGACGACTTTCTTGGCCGAAAGCTTCTCGTAGTTGGCCATGAACTGGTCGGCGAGCCCCTGTCCGTAGGTAGTCTTGTCGTGAAGCACCGCCACCTTCGCGCCAGGCATGAACTTGACGACGTATTGCGCCCCGACCAGGCCCTGCTGGTCGTCCCTTCCGCAGACCCTGAAGAGCGTCTTGTAGCCGCGGTCGGTCACCTGTGGGTTGGTGGACGCAGGCGTTATCATCACCATGTGCCTGAGGTTGTAGATTTCGCTCGCCGGGATAGTGCAGGATGAGTTGTAATGGCCGACGACCAGCACCACGCCCATCGTCCACATTTTGTTGGCGAGGCTGTTGGCCTGCTTCGGGTCCTGGGCGTCGTCGCCCACGAGAAGCTCGATCCGCTTTCCGAGGAGGCCGCCCCTGCTGTTCCACTCCTCGACGGCGAGGCGGGCGCCGTCGGCCATGTCCTTGCCCTGCTTGGCCTGCTCTCCCGTCATCGGGCCGATGACGGCGACCCGGACTACGTGCCCGGCGGCTCCGCATGACAAGATTCCGGCAAGCGCCAGCGCGGCCGCCAGGATTATCGTGATGCGGCGAGGATAGTCCAACGCGCCTCCGAAAGGGGCCGGCCTCCGGCCGTGGTGGTCACTTCTTCGCGGCTGGAGCGGCCGGAGCCGGGACGGGCTTCGGCGCCACCACGAACTTTCCTCCCTCGACTTTCCAAACGACCCACGGGGCCGTGGCGGGGTCTCCCTTGTCGTCGAACTTGAGGCTCCCCATGATCGTCTGGAACTCGCCTGAATGGAGCACGGACGCCACCTTCAAGGAGTCGGTCGTGCCCGCCTTCTGCATTGCCTGGAGCGCGAGGTCGGTTGCGACGTAGGCCAGCATTGAGTATGGGCCAGGCGCGGCGCCGAAAGCCTGCTTGTAGGCGGCAACCGCCGAGCGGGCCTCGGGCAGCGACTCAACGTCTGGGTAGAAGGTGCAGAGCGCTCCATCGGACGCGGCCCCGGCCAGTTCATGGCCAACTACGAGAAGCTTTCGGCCAAGAAAGTCGTCTACTACGGGGCCATCGTGAAGGAGGACCAGGACTACAGCGCGGTCCTCACCAGTCTGAAGCCGTTGGACCCGGACCTGCTCTATTTCGGAGGACTCTACCCGCAGGCCGGGCTCCTCGTAAGGCAGATGCGCCAGCTCGGGCTCAAGGCGATATTGATGGCCGGCGACGGAACCTACGATCCCGAGTTCATCCGCATCGCGGGGGCGAACAACGCCGAGGGCTCCCTGCTCACCTTCATGCCCGACCAGGAGAAGATCCCCGGCGCGCAGGCGGTCATCGCGAGCTACAAGAAGCGCTTCGGGGAGGTCGGGCCCTACTCGCTATATTCCTACGAGGCGATGAACATCGGGCTCGCCGGAATCGCGAAGGCCGGGGCTTTGGACGGGCTCAAGGCGGCCGCCGCGATTCACGCGTCGTCCTTCGACACGGTTTTCGGGCCGATAAGATTTGACGCCAAGGGCGACGTGCTCCATTCGCCGTACGTCGTCTGGCGCGTCGAGTCGGGGCGGCTCGTCCAGATTCCTGGCCAATGACTGGCGCGGGCTTCGAGTTCTTCCAGCAGATCATAAACGGCCTTGCGGTCGGCGCGGTTTACGCCCTCATCGCTCTCGGCTACACCATGGTCTACGGCATCATAGAGCTGATCAATTTCGCCCACGGCGAAATCTACATGATGGGCGCCTACGCCGGCATAATCATCCTGGCGGCGCTGATGGCGCTGGGAGTCCCTCTGGGCTTTGCGCTGGCGCTGGCGCTTTTGGGCACGCTTCTGTTGACCGGGTTCTACGGCGTCGCGACGGAAAGGCTGGCCTACCGCCCTCTGCGCGGAGCATCCAGGCTCGCACCGTTGATATCGGCGCTCGGGATGTCAATCTTCTTCCAGCAGTACGTCCTCTTGAGCCAGGGAGCAAGGGACAAGATATTTCCGGTGGAGCTTTCGTCCGGCGGCTTCGCGGCGGGCGGCGTGAAGATTTCCTACATCCAGGCGGCCATTCTTCTGGTCGCGACGCTTCTGATGGCGGGCCTCACGCTCTTCGTCGGAAAGACCCGCGTGGGAAGGGCCATGAGGGCCACGGCGCAGGACCCGGTCATGGCTTCTCTCTCCGGCGTGCCTGTCAACGGCGTCATAGCGCTGACTTTCTTCATCGGCTCGTCTCTTGCGGCGGTGGCCGGATTCATGATCGCCATGTACTACGGCAAGGTGAATTACCTGGTCGGCTACATGGCCGGGCTCAAGGCGTTCGTCGCCGCCGTGTTGGGCGGGATCGGCAATATCCCCGGCGCGATGGTGGGCGGGCTGGTCCTCGGCGTCGTGGAGAGCCTGGCCGCGGGCTACATCGGCGGCGAGTACAAGGACGTCGTCGCATTCGGAATTCTTATCGCCGTTCTGATCGCCCGCCCGGAGGGGCTTCTGGGCACC
>DAHXMK010000259.1 GCA_027365515.1 Candidatus Aminicenantota bacterium | reverse complement strand
ACTCCCACTTCATGCTGAAAGAGATCCACGAGCAGCCGGAGATGGCGGCCGAGCTGATCCATCTGCTGGAGGCGTCGAAGCACGCTCCGAAGTTCGCCTCGAAGATGAAGAACGCGCGCAACTTGTATCTGGTCGCTTGCGGGACGAGCTACCACGCCTGCATTCTCGGCTCCGTCTATCTCGCGAAGCTCGCGGGCCGCGCGGCCGTTCCCGTCCTCGCGCCTCAGTTCCTAGCCCAGTACCTTGGGGCGCTCGGCCCCGATGACGCCTGCCTCTTCGTCAGCCAAAGCGGCGAGACGAAGGACGTACTCAACGCGCTTGATGCGGCGCGGGCAAAGGGCGCGGCCATACTCGGGCTGGTGAACGTCCTCGGCTCGACGCTCATGAACGCGAGCGACTCGTACCTTCCGCTGGCTTGCGGATACGAGATATCGGTTCCCGCGACAAAAACCTTCACCAACCAGTGCGTCGCCTTTCTCTACCTGGCGATGTTGATGGGCGGGCTGGATACAAAGGAACTTGCCAGGCTGCCAGGACTGATCGAGGAGACGATAAAGAAGACCGATCCGCTAGTGGGCGAAGTGGCCGATAAGCTCCACGGCGCGCCGGACCTCTACTGCCTGGGCTACGGCCTCACCTACCCGATCGCGCTCGAAGGGGCGCTGAAGCTGAAGGAGATCACCTACTCCCATTGCGAGGGGATGCTCTCGACCGAGTTCAAGCACGGGCCATTGAGCGCGGTTGACGAAGGCTATCCGATAATTTTCGTCGCGGGGCCGGAGGACGTTCACCTAGCCGTCAGCGGCCTGAACGAAACCGCTTGCAGGGGAGCCAACACGATCGTCGTGGCCGAAAATGACCAGAGGCTCAAGGCCAACGCCAAGGCGCTCCTGCCGCTGCCTCCTTCCGGCCCATTGTTCGCGCCGATCCTAGCCACGGTGCCGCTTCAACTTCTCGCTTACAGGATGAGCGTGGCCCGCGGCTACGACCCGGATTTCCCGAGGAATTTAAGCAAGACGCTTACCGTTGACTAAAGGAGGCGTGACATGAACGCGAGGTCAAGGTTCTTGTCGTTGTCGCTGTTGGCCGCGGCGGCCGGAATCTTTTCCGGCTGCGCGACGCACAGGCTCGAAAACGTCTGGGCCGACCCGGCCTACCACGGTCCGCTGAAGCGGGTGCTGGTGCTGGCCACCAACAAGGACACGGCTTCCCGCCGCATTTTCGAGGAGATACTCGTCTCGAACCTCTCCAAGCGCGGCGTTCAGGCGGTGCCGTCGTACGACGTGATGCCCGAGGCAAAGCCCGGCGAGAAAGAGGTGGCCGACAAAGTGCGCGAGGGCGGCTACGACGCCGCGCTCGTCACCAGGGCGCTCGGGCAGGAGCACCGTTCCACCTATGTGCCGGGCTACAGCTTCGCCGTGCCGTACGTCGTTCCGGGGCCTTATTGGGGCACCTATTCGATCTGGTACGACTACGTGTGGGATCCGGGCTACGTCCAGGAGTATGACGTGGTGGGGCTTGAAACGACGCTCTGGCTGACCGGAGGCGAGGGCAAAGTGGTCTGGGCGGGAACCACCGAGACGCTGGCTTCAGACTCCGCGGCCAGAAGGCCGCCGACCGCGTGGACAA
>DAHXMK010000249.1 GCA_027365515.1 Candidatus Aminicenantota bacterium | reverse complement strand
CCGCGTAAAAGGGAACGTCGAGAGCCGAGGCGGCCGCCTTGCCGTAAGAGAGCCCGACGAGCAGAGAGCCCAGGAGTCCTGGACCGTTGGTCGCGGCCACAGCGCCGATCTCGGCCATCCGGGTCTCCGCGGAGGAGAGCGCCTCGGTGACGACGAGTGGAATGTTCATGAGGTGGTGGCGGCTGGCGAGCTCGGGAACGACGCCCCCGTACGGAGCGTGGACTTCTATCTGCGAGGAGACGACGCTGGAAAGCACCGCTCCATCCGTGGAGATGACGGAGCAACAGGTGTCATCGCAAGAAGTCTCGATTGCCAGAAGCCGCCTCATCAATGCGGCCTTCGCAAGATTCGCCCGACGTTGGCTCCAGTGACCGGGGAGATGACGCCACGCTCGGTGACGATGGCCGTTATTAGCGGGGCCGGAGTCACGTCAAATGCCGGATGAAGCACCGCCGCGCCTCGTGGGACCATCCTGCGTCCCGCTATGACGGCCACTTCGTCGGCTGGGCGCTCTTCAATCGGGATTCCTTCCCCCGAAGGAAGGCTCATGTCGAATGTGCTCGACGGCGCCGCGACCAGGAAGGGGATTCGGTGGTGGCTCGCGAGCACCGCCACGCCGTAAGTTCCTATCTTGTTCGCCGTGTCGCCATTCGCCGCTATGCGGTCGGCCCCGACGATGACCACGTCAACTTGGCCCTTGGCCATCAAGGAGGCCGCCATGTCGTCACATAAGACCGTGACCGGGATGTTGTCCTCGGCCAGTTCCCACGCAGTCAGCCTGGCGCCTTGCAGGTAAGGCCTGGTCTCGTCGGCGTAAACCATCTTGATTCGCCCGGCTTCGCGCGCGGCGCGCACCAAGCCGAGCGCCGTGCCGTAGCCGCCTGTCGCCAGCGCGCCGGCGTTGCAGTGGGTCAGGACGCGTCCTCCTTCCGGCATGAGAGGCAGGCCGTTGGCTCCCATGGCTTTGCATGAGGCGATGTCCTCGGCGTGGATTGCTTCGGCTTCAGCCGACAGGACACTCGCCAGATCGCCGGCACATCCAGCCGCCTCCCTCGCTTTGACCGCCATCCTATCCACCGCCCAGGCCAGATTGACGGCCGTCGGCCGCGCCCGCTTGAGGTCCTCTCCGGCCGATAGGAGATCGGCAAGCCGGGAGCCGGCGCTCTTGCCTTCGGCGCGAAAGGCGGCGAGCGCCATGCCGTAGGCCGCCGTGATTCCGATTGCTGGCGCCCCTCTGACCACCATGTTCTTGATCGCTGAGGCGGGCTCCGTCGGCGTCCGGCAGTCGGCGAATTCGGCTTTATCCGGCAGGAGCCTCTGGTCCAGAAGGCGGAGAAGGCCCCGGCTCCATACGATGTGCTCTATCACTTCTTGCCCCCGTCCGGCAAAGAGCGCAGGTCGCTTTCGATCTGCTTCAGGTCCTCGGGAGCGATCTTGCCCAAGTCCACGTCGGCCTGGAACTCTCTCATGGAGGCCTCGATGCTTTCTTCCGTCTCCATCTGGGAGTCGGGCTCGCGCAGCGCTTCGGCCTCTCCGAAGAGCGGCCAGATCACCCAGAGAAACAGCGCCACGCAGCCGGCGCAAGCCAGGAGAGCTGTCAGCATCAGACCCTCTTCACGGGCATGAGCGTGATAAGCCCGCCTATCATAAGAACGATGCTGCCAATCCATATCCACGAAACCATAGGTGTCACGAAGACGCCGAGGATCGCGGTCCCTTTCGACGTGTCGAACGCGGCGAGCACGGCATAGAAGTCGCGCGCGAGCGAGGAGTCAATTGCAACCTCGTATGACGGCTCCTCCGGGGAACTGGGGTAGTAAACCCGCATCGGCTTCAACAGGCCGAGGAAATGGCCGTCCTTGAAAAGCTCCAGGTTGGCCCAGACCTTCTGGTCGTTCACCGTTTCGAGGGGCTTGTCCATGTCTTCGGAACCAAAAGAGGCCAGCTTGGCGGTGTAAGGGCCGAATCTGACCGCTTCGCCGGTCTTGATGCTCTCCTGATACTGTTGCTGGAAGGCCGAGGAAAAGGCGACGCCAAGAAAGATGAATACGATGCCCAGGTGGACGACGTAGCCGCCATAGCGCCTCGGGTTTTCCCTGAAGGGAGCGCCCATCCCGAAAAGCCAGAATGAGCCGCGGCGCTTCGAGGCCGCGGCCACGGCGCGGGCGTACTGCTCGACGATCAACGCGGAGACGAATGCCGAGAAAATCACGCAGGCGACGAGATAGAAATAGTCTTTCGGCCTCGAAGCCGCGTCCGCCTTAATCGCGCCGTGCAAAAAGATCACCGCCGAC
>DAHXMK010000244.1 GCA_027365515.1 Candidatus Aminicenantota bacterium | reverse complement strand
TTCTCGAAGTCGTCGCGTTCTAGCATTCTCGCCAACGCCGAAACGTATAAGAAGCAGGTCTTCAAGATACTCGACCCGAAGAAGACGCAGGTGCGCTTCAATTCGGAGTGGCTGTCGCCGCTGGGCGCAGAGGGCTTCATCCGGCTGGCCGGCAAGTACACCGTGGCGAGAATGCTAGAACGCGACGACTTCGAGAAGAGGTACAAGTCGGGCCAGCCGATCCACGTCCACGAATTTCTCTATCCGCTAGCGCAGGCTTACGACTCGGTGGCACTGAAGGCCGACGTCGAGCTCGGCGGGTCGGACCAGCTTTTCAACCTGCTCGTCGGCCGCGACATTCTCCGTGAGTACGGCCAGGAGGAACAGGTGGTCCTGACGATGCCGTTGCTCGAAGGCACCGACGGCGTCGAGAAAATGTCCAAGTCGCTCGGCAACTACATCGGCATCAACGAGGACCCAAAGGACATCTTCGGCAAGGTGATGAGCCTGAGCGACGAGATGATGTGGAGATACTACCTGCTCTGCACGGACCTATGTCCCGCCGACATCGAGCAGATGAAGGCCGACGCGGCGTCGGGCAGGATCCACCCGATGGAAGCCAAGAAGACGCTTGCCGCCACGCTGGTGCGCTACTACCACGGCGAGGCGGCGGCGGCCGGCGCGCGCGGCTACTTCGAGCGCGTCTTCACAAGGCGCGAGGACCCGGAAGAGATGGAGGAGAGCGTGCTTCAGGTTCAAGGCGGGCCTGTGCTCTACCACAGGCTGATCACTCAGCTTGGGCTGGCGCCGTCGGCCAGCGAGGCGAAGCGGCTCATGCAGCAGGGCGGAGTCACTCTCGATGGAGAGAAGATAACCAGCTTCAACGCGGAATTCGACCAGAGCACGCCGGGCGAGCACGTCCTCAAGGTGGGGAAGTTGAAGCGAAGGCGGCTTGTGGTCCGCTGAAGGAGAGCCCATGAACGCGATGCAGGCGCTGGCACTGTTCGGCTCGCTCGGGACGCCGGAGCTGGTTCTGATACTCTTCATCGTCCTGCTTCTCTTCGGGGCCGCGAAGCTCCCCCAGCTCGGCGGCGCCATGGGAAAGACCATCAGGAACTTCAAACAGGAGATGAAGGATGGCGCCTCCGGCGGTGGACAGCCGGCCGCCCATGGCCCATGCCCCAAGTGCGGCGCGCAGGTGACCGACCCAGATGCCTCCTTCTGCCCCCAGTGCGGGCAAAAACTATAGGATATTTTCATCACAGAGGCGCGAAGGACAACTAGCGCCGAAGGAGTCTTGTGTCCATAAGGACATGGAATGATGGTGCCCCAGAGATGGAATCGAGGAGATTAATATGACCGCAGATAGTCTTGGAAGGCTTGGAACCACGCAGATGGAGATATCTAGCACGAAGCGGTTGCTAAGCCATTGCGTCATTATCTGCTTGCTACTCGCATCTTGCCCAGCACTCGGTGCCGCTCCGGCTGCAGGGGTTGGCTCGATTTCCGGGACGGTTTTGGAATTGGACGGGAAGCCCGTTCCCGGAGCCCTTGTGGCCGCAGTCCCCGGCCAAATGGATCATCCAACCGCAACAACACTCTCTAATGCCGACGGTACTTTCCGGTTTGAAGGCCTGGCGTCAGGGGGATACGGTCTCACAGCAACAGCCCCCGGAAAAACCGCCGGGTACCTTGGCGATTTGGCTGTGGTGCAAGACAAAGAGATGCGCGGACTACAAATTCTACTCGGTGGAAATGGCTTCACCATTCATGGGACGGTCAGAGACGACGAGGGGAATCCGCTTGGCGGAGCCGTAGTGCTGGCGGGCCGCCAGAGCGACGTTTATGGGGACGTCTTTCAGGTCAATACGGACCAGCAGGGAATCTACTCCGTCAAACTGCCATTGGCCGCCTATACAGTCAGTGCTCTACGCCCCGGCTACGAGGTCAACAGCAGGCTGGTCTCGACATCCAAGGACCAAACCCTTGATCTTCAAATTCTTTCCATTGCCAAAGCAACGGCACCTCCACCGGTTGAGGTCGTGGATTGGATCAGGGCAAATGCAATCACTATCACTACCCCCGAGGCTGGACACGGCTTTTCGGACATGGAGCCTCTTAAGAAGGTCGTTGGCGACGCGCGCATAGTCGCCCTTGGAGAGGCCACCCACGGCACGCGGGAGTTCTTTCAGTTTAAGCATCGAATGCTCGAGTTTCTGGTCTCAAAGATGGGGTTCACGGTCTTCGCCATCGAGGCGAACTTCCCCGAATCCCTGGCAGTTAATGACTATGTCCTCAACGGCAAGGGTGATCCTGCCAAGGCGCTTTCGGGGATGTACTTTTGGACTTGGAACACGGAAGAAGTCCTGGACATGATCCATTGGATTAGAAAGTACAACGAGGATTCCGCCCATCTCAAGAAAGTGAAGTTCTACGGCTTCGACATGCAGTTCGCTCAACTGGCTATTCCATACGTCAGCAATTACTTGAAGCGAGTTGATCCAGATTTCGCGCGAAAGGCGGAGGCTGCGTTGAGGCCGCTCTTTCGCACATTGACTTATCCGAAGTTATCCCAAGAGAGAAGGAAGGCTACGGCTGAAGCAATCGCGGATGTCCTCAAGCGTTTTGACGAGAAGCGGAAAGAGTACGTAACTCGCTCCAGTGAGGAAGCGTGGGCCATGGCCCGCCAGCACGCTGTCATCATCCAGCAAGCGGAGGCTTTCTACGGAAACGGTTCTAGCGCGGACAATGTACGTGATTACGCCATGGCCCAGAACATAAGATGGATTTTGGATCACGAGGGGCCAGGCACCCGCATGGTGGCCTGGGCGCACAACGCGCATGTCTCCTTTAGCCAGAATAGCCTTGTGCCCCAACCTATGGGTTCCTGGCTCAAGAAGGAATTCGGCAAGGACTTTCTGGCGGTCGGCTTTGCCTTCGATCAAGGCTCTTTTCAGGCT
>DAHXMK010000239.1 GCA_027365515.1 Candidatus Aminicenantota bacterium | reverse complement strand
CATCCCCTCTGGATGGTGACGAGGCCTCTCGATAATCCGTACCTGGAGGAGCGCCACCCATTCCCAGTTGCCGAAGTGGCCGGAGACGAGGAAGTAGCCCCCCGGATTCCGCGCCGCCTCCTGCAAGTAATCCCACCCTTCGATCTTCGTGCGGCCAAGCGCCTTGGAGGCCTCCTCCCGCTGCATCACTATTTCGCAAAGGAGCCTTCCCAGGTGTTCGAAGGATTTTCTCGCCACCTCTTCGCGCCAAGCGAGATCCTTTGAAGGCCAGGCGCGTTCGAGGTTCTTCAGCGCCACATCCCTGTGGCGCCGGTCGAGGCGATAGCCGAGCCTGCCCAGCGCCCCGCCGAGCCAAAGCCTTAAGCGGAGAGGCGTCACGCGTAGGGCGGCGTGGACGAATATCACCGCCCACAATTCAATAAGCCACCTGACGGGATGACGCTCAGCCGATGGCATGGCGGGCCTCCAGAACGGCCACGATCCTAGTAAAGACGGAGTCCGCGTCGCCGCTGCCGTCAACCGCGATGATTCTCTCCGGAAACTCGGCGGCGAGATGGACGTACCCCGCCTCGACGCGGCGGTGGAAATCGAGCGCCTCCGCCTCGAAGCGCCCCTCCCCGCTCTTCACTTTTCCGTTTCGCAGCCTCGCCCTCGAAACCGCCTCTTCGGCGCCGAGCTTAAGCCAGATCGTCGCGTCGGGTTCGAGCCCACCCGTCGCGATGGCGTGGGCCGTTTCGATGGATTCCCTCGAAAGCCCGCGTCCCCAGTGCTGGTAAGCCCGCGTCGCGTCGCCGTACCTGTCGCACAAAACCCACTCGCCCCTGGCCAACGCCGGCCTGATCACCTTCGCCACGTGCTCGGCGCGCTCGGCGGCGTAAAGAAGCAACTCCGTCTCGGCTGCGACGGCGTATGACTCTGAAAGAAGAATCGAGCGAAGGCTTTTGCCTATCGGGGAGCCGCCGGGCTCGCGCGTGAGCGCCACCTTCACGCCGCGCCATTCAAGAAAGGCCGCCAGCCTCTCTATCTGCGTACTCTTCCCACAACCCTCGATCCCTTCAAAGGTCAGAAACATCCTGCCTCCGCCCCGATTGTACCAGAGCCCGCCCTTCCCAGGAAGCGGTGCCTTGCTCCCGCAAAGAGAGCCGTAGGACGGAAGGCGTTAGAAGTTAGAAGTGAGAAGTTAGACGTGAGACGAAAGATGGGAGAGCGAAGATGGCGGACGGCGGTCGGCAGACGTTAGAAGTTAGAGGTTAGAAGTTAGACGGAAGATGAAAGACCGAAGAACGCAGAGGGCAAGCGACGTTTCTTCCCGCCTACATTTGACAAAGCGAAGCGTCGAGAATAAAGTCACCGCATGAGGGGGACAACTTCCACCGCCGCGTTAGCACGCCGTATGAAGATTAGGTTTTTGCGGTCTAATAAGCGCTAGGTGGGCAAGATGAAATGGCGCTGGCGTCGCACAGTTGTGACAGCCCTATTGATCGCCGCAGGCTTTGTAGGTCTTGGCTACCTGTCCAATGTAGTCTCCGCGCCCGGCTGTGAACAGGACTATCTAAGCCATGCAAGCAAGAGGAGCATGGTTACATGGCTCGATCCAATGCTGATCAGAGACACAGTGCCGGTAGGCAAGTATGGCAGGTTAGCAACGATGCTTACACCTTGGTTCTTCAAACACCATACCTATGAAATCATTCCTACAGCCCTTTCCCTTCCAGGACCGTGGGGCTATAGAATTGTCCGGACATTCCGCCTACCATTTATAGTGCAGATCGACGTTGGCTTTATTGGCAGGCCCTCGAACCATGCGGTCACTGGTCCTGTCACAAGTGCCAAATGTAAAATAGGCAGCGGCGGCTACATTACCTATCTGTGTTTCTTTGGCTATATCATACATTCCCAGGTAACTTATACCTGGACAACATGAAGACTGCCCACCTAACAGCTAATCGAGGCGGGGGATCAAGAGGCATGGTTTTCCTTTCCATCCGAATGTAGGCGGGGCGGGTTTTGAGTGCTGAGGACTGAGTGCTGAGTGGCAAGGGCCGAGTGCTGAGTTTAGAGGACTGAGTGCTGAGTGCTGAGTCTTGAGCCGCGAAGATAATTTGCCGCCGCACGAAGTGCGGCCGTCCCGGCGCCGTTGGGCCTAGAGCAAGGCAGGCGAGGCGGAAGGCAGCGACTCGTACTTGATGTACTCGGAGCTGCCGTACGCCGAAGCCTAACGCAGC
>DAHXMK010000236.1 GCA_027365515.1 Candidatus Aminicenantota bacterium | reverse complement strand
GTTCGGCGGCCCTGGACCTCTGCTGGACCGCGGCCGGGAGGTTCGACGGCTTCTGGGAATTCGGGCTGAAGCCCTGGGACATGGCGGCCGGCTGCGTGATCCTTCGTGAGGCCGGCGGGGCCGTGGGCGACCATGAAGGCGGGGACGGCTTTCTCTTCGGCGGCGACGTCGCGGCCGGGGCGACCATGGAGCTTTACGACGAGCTGAGAATCCAATTGAGGCCGGCGAAATGAGCGAGGAGAAGAAGCCCCGCTCGGGGTTCGTCGCCGTCGTCGGCCGCACCAACGTAGGCAAATCAACGCTTGTCAACGCGGCCGTCGGGGAGAAGGTGGCCATCGTCACGCCGAAGCCCCAGACGACCAGAAACGTCATCCGCGGCATCTACAACGACGAGCGCGGCCAGATCATCTTCATGGACACGCCCGGCCTTCACAAGCCTCGCACCACGATGAACGAGCGCATGGTGAGGCAGGCGCTCGATTCGGTGAGGTCGGTTGACGCGGTCCTATGGCTCTTGGACGCCACGGCGCTCTGGCAAAACGAGGAGGAACGGCTGCTCGCGGCACTTCGCGAGGCCGGGCGCCCGGTCGTGATGGCGATCAACCAGATAGACAGGCTCAAGAACGAAGGGCTCGTCCTGCCCTTGATAGCCGAGCTTTCCAAGAAGGCGCCCGGCTGGGAAATTTATCCCATGTCGGCTTTGAACAAGGCCGACTTGCCGGGGCTGCTCGACCTTCTTTTCTCACTCCTGCCCGAGGGCGAGCCGCTTTTTCCGCTGGACGTTTACACCGACCAGATGGAGCGCCAGCTCGTCGCCGAGATCGTCAGGGAACAGCTCTTCGCCAGGACGCGCGAGGAGGTGCCCCACTGCGCCGGCGTCGTCGTCGAATCGTTCAGCGAGCCGAAGGAAGAGGGCGGAAAGGTGGTGATTCACTGTTCCATCCTCGTGGAGCGCGACAGCCAGAAGCCGATCATCATCGGCCGCCAGGGCCAGAACCTGAAGGCCATAGGCGTCGCGGCGCGCAAGGAGATACAGCGCCTTCTGGGCTGCGCCGCCGAACTCAGGCTCTTCGTCAAAGTCAGCCCCAACTGGCGCGACAACCCGCAAATCCTCAGAGAAATGGGAATGGGGTGAAACGGCCCGCCGGGCGAGGGACTCGTCACCAAGTCATAAAGAAGCCAATGGGTTGAAAGAATAGGCCGAAGCAACCGAGCGGAAAATCCGTCATGGATACTGGCACACACAAACACCTGTACTTCACTACTCCATTTTACCCATGTTAAGATATCCGAAGAGCTGAACTGGACGGACCATGATGGAGAGGAGGACGACTATGCGCGGAGAGAGAATCGGACGCTTGTGCCGCTTTCTGAAAATCGCGGCGCTGAGTGTTGCAGGATTGGCGGCCATCTTGGCCGTGGCCTATTTCGTCCTCGGCTCAATTGCGTCGGCAAGGGTTGCGGAGGCACGGAAGCGGTGGGCGGAAGCTGGCCTGCCGATCACCGACTTCGCCCGGAAGTATCCAGTCCAAGAAGACAGCGCGGAGGCGCTCGCTCTTGACTCGGATGCTCTGAAGCTGGGGTTCTCGTTGCGGGAAACCGGCGACAACATCGTGCAGAAAGAAAATGCGAAAGCATGGAACCTAGTCAGCGTGCCAGTAAATGATTACCTTAAAATCCTTGAATCTCCGGAACCGCCCCTTGCTCCGCCTCCAGAAGCGGTGGCCCGATTCATATCAGAGAACAGCGCGACCATAAGCGACATACGCGAGCGGCTGAATCATGAGGCGCCCAAGTGGAAGATGGATTTGGGCAATGGATATTCCAGTCAAGTCCCAAATGTTGTTGGACAATTTGCCTTGGCCAAGCTGATCTCCGCCGACTGCCTTTCCGCCCGCTTTGCGGGCGACAACAAAAGGGCGAACGAGGATGCCGATGCTGTCTGGCGTTTGTCGGGCGGCCTCGCCCAAAGGCCGGAGCTGATTTCCCAACTCATCGTGATCGCGATGAGAAAGATTTTGCTGGCGGAGCTTCGAACGCTGCAAGACGCGCCAGCCGTATGGATTGATCGGCTCAATTCATGGAACCCGCGAGAGAGCTTGATAACTTCCTATCAGCACGACGCGTCGCTATTGGATGGCGGATTCAAAGAAACTCAGCTTGAGATGATTCGGGGAAAGCATTTATCATGGAAAGATAGAGCGATGGCCCCGTTTAGCCTTGTTTATGTCCGCTTTTGCATCGCGGGGGCCGAAAATATTTTTCTGGATAGCCTGCAGCGGCTGAGAAAATGCGATATTTGCGACTCTGACGATAAGATCCAAGAAGCCGGGCGGCTGGATGAAAATGAGATCCCGCGCTGGAACGTAATCGCCAGGATTGGCCTTCCAGATCTGACCGACGTCTGGTTGCGCGCCAAGTACATTCGCATTCAGACGGAGCTTACCACAAAAATTTTGGAGATCAAAGCCGCCCGCGCCGCCGGCGGCGCATGGCCCGCCCAGGCGCCCGGCATAGAAAAATCGTTCTGCGCCAATGAGCATTGGGTCTACTCGGTGGACCGCAATGGGTGGATGTCTCTTGCATACAGCGGAGCGGAACCTGGAAAGAACGTGGTCAAGGGCTTTCGTCCGCCCCAGGAATATAAGGAGGGGCCACTTGCCGGCGAAGGAGCAAGAGGACGGGCTCCTCGTAGCCGCCGCATTTGATTGCCAGCCCGAACGCCGGCGGCTGTTGGCGGCCCGGCCAATGCAAAACGAAAAAGGGAGGCGGCGAGCCTCCCTTTAGGTTTTGGAGGGGACCTGTAAGCCGGATCCTGTCCCCCTGAACTTGATTCAGGGGTGGCAGCCATTCCTCTGGGACCGCCGTCACCGGCGGCCTCAAGCAGCCTACCCGGAGGCCTCGGCCGGGCCAGCCTCGAACGCCTCCCTATTTGGCCTTGCTCCGCGCGGGGTTTTCCGTGCCGTCCCTGTTACCAGGAACGCGGTGGGCTCTTGCCCCACCTTTTCACCCTTGCCTG
>DAHXMK010000218.1 GCA_027365515.1 Candidatus Aminicenantota bacterium | reverse complement strand
CGACGTTGGCGTTTCTCACGACCTCTTCCGGCGGGACGAAGTGCTCCCCGTGAAGGTGGCGGGTGGCTCCGCGGCTTGTTCTACTGGACGCTACCGGCTTGACGGCTGCCTTCTTGGCGGTCATGCGATCCTCCTGGCCTGAACCGGCCCAATTTGGCAAACACCCTTATCCCCTCCATTATTTTACCTAAGAACCGCGCCCATACAAAACCAACTTGGCGGCTGGCGGAGTGGCCGCGTCGAGTGACGGCAAAAGAAGCGAAGATGGCAGTCGCCAAACAACTCTGTGTCTTAGAATTGGAAGACAACCGAGCGCTCCTCCTCCATCTGTCTCCGATCTTGTTCAGTTTCCATCCCCGCCCGAAGGCCATCGCCTCCGCCACTTGCCACCTTGCCGTTATAGCTGTAACATGAGGCGAGGGAGGTTCTTCAAGTGGACAAGACGGACAAAACACCAAAGGACGCGGCCCCTTCCGGAGTGACTGTCGAGGACCTTTGCTCGATAGCCGGCCAGTTCGCCAGCCAGAACAGGATCAGGGAGGCGGTGAGCGTTTACGAGAAGGCGGTCAAGCTCTTCCCGGAGAGCCTCGCCCTCAAGATCAACCTGGGCAAGACGAGGAACCTGCTCAAGGAAAAGGAGGAGGAGGAGCGAAAGCGGCTGATGGGGAAGTTTCAGGACGAGCGCTCCCACCGCGACAGGCTCTCCTTCCAGTTCACATCCATGGGCGGCCTCTTTCTCTCTAAAAACCAGGAGGACCGCGCGGCCGAGTGTTTCCGGCTAGCCCTCTTCAACAACCCGGAGAACGCATCGGCCAGGATGGAAGTGGCGCGCGGTTATTACAAGGCCAACGATTTCACCTCGGCCATCAGGGAGCTAAAGAGCCTTCTCGCGATAGACCCGTTCAGGGCCGAGGCCCACGCGCTCCTGGGGCGCTCCCTCTTCTACCTTAAGAATTACAAGGCGGCGCTTCACAGCATCGTTGACGCGATGATTCTCGACAACGCCGCGTCGAAGGCTTCGCCGCCGGAGCTGATAGAAAAGTTCAAGTACCTTCTCGACAAGATGGACATCCACAGCAAGGCCGAGCGGAACGATCTCGTGAAGTCGCGCCTCGAACTCTTCGACCAGTGCGTCAAGCACCTCGACCTCGAAAAAGAATCGGTCCTTGGCCGCGCGCCGATGAAGGGGCTGAAGGACCTCGGCAAGCCGAAAGCGGAGGAGGCGGCCAGGCCGGACCTGCTAAAGCTGGCGCTCAGGCTCAGGGCATTCGACCTGCTGGCCGCGCTGTCGGACGAGAACCTCTTCACCATTTCCCAACAGATGAAGGAGATCAAGGTCAAGCAGGGCGAGCTCGTCTTCGACGAGGCCGATGAAAGCGACATGCTCTATCTTCTCGAAGCCGGCCAGATAACGTTGCAGAAGGAGACCCCTTTCGGGCCGCAGCCCCTGTCAACCGTGGTCAAGGGCGATTTCTTCGGGGAGATGAACTTCATTGACCCCGCGAGCCGGAGCGTCGATGCTCTCGCCGTCAAGGAGTGCGCCCTCTTCGCTCTAAGGCGCGGCGACGTCGAGATGCTCTTCGATTCAAGGAAAGAGGTCGCCGTCCAATTTTATTGGCACTTCTGGAAATCGCTTTCCCGGCGGACGCGGGAGGCCAACAACCTGCTGAAGACATTCTTCGCTCAGGAGGCAAGCGCGCCGCAGGAGATGAACCATGAGCAGGTGTCGGCTTCGAAGGCGATCTCGATTGACCTCGACCGCAAGCTGAAGCTCCTGCAGGAGAGAGGCCTTTCGGCGAAGGAGCTTAGGCTCCTGGCGGCCTTCTCGGTGGAGGAGCTCTACAACAGGGACGAGCTGATCTTCCGCGAGGGCGACGTCGGCGACCGCCTCTACATCATTCTCGACGGGAAGGTGAGAATCACGAAACACATCCCAGGCGCCGGCGAGGAGGCGCTTGCCATTCTGGACAAGGGCGACTTCTTCGGCGAGATGGCGCTCATTGACAACGAGTCCAGGTCGGCCGACGCCAAGGCGCACGTCAACGGCACGACCGTTCTCACCATCTCGCGGGAAGTGCTGAACGAAATCCTGTCGGTGGACATCGAGTCGGCCTACCAGTTCCTCTCCATCATGTGCCGGATACTGACCCAGCGGCTGAGGGAGATCAACCTCAAGATCATCCAGTGGCGGCTGATGTCTGGCGGTTTTTAGGCTTAGCAATGGACCTCTACTTCGCCTCCGCCATGCGAGAGATTGACAGGCGGGCCATCGAGGAGATGGGCGTTCCTTCTCTCGCGCTCATGGAAAACGCGGCCGCGGCCGTCACCGAGGAGATATTCGCGCGGGCTGAAAGCCGCATTTCCCCAAAAACCGTCATCCTTTGCGGCAAAGGCAACAACGGCGGCGACGGCCTGGCCGTGGCAAGACTGATTGCGGGGCGAGGGGCCGAGCCATCGGTTCTTTTGCTCGCAAGCGCGCGCGAGCTTTCCGGGGACGCCTCGGTGCAACTGGAAGCTGCTCGGAAAGCTGGCATCGTCATTCTTGAGGCGGGCGGCTCCATGGAGAAGGTTGAAGCCGCCATCGCCGGAGCAAGCCTGTTGGTTGACGCTATCCTCGGGACCGGGACGCGCGGGGCGGTGACTGGTTTCCTGGCTGAAACAATTGGGGCCGTCAATCGCTCCGGTTCATTCGTAGTCTCTATTGACATTCCATCGGGCCTTGGACGAGAGAGCCTGGCTCCCTCCGGTCCGGCGGTTCGTGCCAATGTGACAGTGACCCTCGGCTTCGCCAAACCGATCCTCTTCACACCGGAAGGGGCGCCTTTTTGCGGAGATGTAGTAGAGAGAAAAATCGGCATACCAGAAAGCGCATCGCTAGGCATCGCGCCGGCGGCAATGGCTCTCGATGAAAAGTGGGCTCGCCCCTTTTTCGCTCCCCGTCCTCTGACGGCTCACAAGGGTTCTTGCGGTCGAGTTTTGTTGATATGCGGAAGCGCCGGCAAAGGAGGAGCGGCCGCGCTGGCCGCCAGAGGCGCCCTGCGCGCCGGAGCCGGACTCGTGACCGTCGCCGTCCCGAAGCCGGCGATGACTTCCCTGGCCTGCCTTCCGGAAACCATGACTCTGCCTCTTCCGGCTACCGATGAGGGAACAATCTCCATGGACGCCCTGGTTCCCCTCCTCGATTTTTCAAGCCACGTTGACGCTTTGGGAGTCGGTCCGGGGCTCGGCACCATTCCGGAGACCTCCGCTCTGATCAGGGAGCTGTACGCGAAGGCAAGACAGCCCATGGTCGTGGACGCCGACGGGCTCAATGCTTTTGAAGGGCGCGAGGAGGCGCTTGGAATTCACGCCGGCCCAAGGCTTCTCACGCCCCATCCCGGAGAAATGGGAAGGATCACGGGAACATCTATTAAAGAGGCCATCGCCTCCAGGTACGATCTTGTCCCGAAGATGGCGGCCAAATGGCAAGCCTCGGTTCTTCTGAAGGGATTCAGGACGCTGGTCTCCGGCGGCGAGCCTCCGTGGAGGATCAACCTCTCGGGCGGCCCGCATATGGCGGGGCCTGGAATGGGAGACGTCCTGACCGGCGTGGCGGCCGCGCTCCTCGCGCGGGGGTTGAACCCGCTCGACGCCGCTTCCCTCGCCGCGTGGTGGCACGGCGCGGCCGGCGACGCGGCTTTCGAGAAGCTCGGCGGCTACGGCCTATTGGCCTCCGAAGTGGCCGACGCGC
>DAHXMK010000202.1 GCA_027365515.1 Candidatus Aminicenantota bacterium | reverse complement strand
TGAAAACCAGGATCGAAACCACCATTACGAAAAGGAGGAACGATGTGCCGCAGCGGGGATGCAAGGTTGACTTGGCGCGGGCGTGGCTGACGGTAAGCTCCTCCTTCGCCTCCCACGTGTGGACGACCTTGTGCTCGGCGCCGTGGTAAGCGAAGACGCGCCGGATGTCTTTCATGGCGGAAATTCCGGCCAGGTAGGCAAGAAAGAAGACGACGCGGATCGCCCCGTCAACAAGGTTAAAGCCGATGGATGTCTGAGCGAAGGCCGACGT
The DNA here is from genome assembly GCA_027365515.1 of Candidatus Aminicenantota bacterium. Classification (GTDB taxonomy): domain Bacteria; phylum Acidobacteriota; class UBA4820; order UBA4820; family DSQY01; genus JAEMPZ01. The sequence goes on along the minus strand of DAHXMK010000202.1, from coordinate 2,836 downwards.
GCGAGCCAGCCATTGCGTCAACAGCAGAGGAACGTAGAAGAAGAGCGCTACTCCGGCGGCTAGAGAAAGGGCCACGGTAAGGGCGAGCGCGACGCTCGAGGCTTTCTTTGGGGCCGGTTCGCCGCTGCCTTCAGAAGGCTTCGCCTCTTCCTCCATCGCGACCTCTGCCGACCAGTTGAGCGCCGAAATCCCCAGCATGAGCGACTTGAAGAGAATCACGGTTCCGCGCAGGAGCGGAAGGTTGCCAAGCTTTCCCTTGGCCGTCTCCAGGGTCTTTTCTTTCTTGACGCGTATCTCGCCCTTGGGATCGCGTACTGCGACGGCGTACGAAGACGGCAGGCGCATAAGAACGCCTTCGATCACCGCCTGCCCTCCAACGAGAACGCTGCCCTCCGCCAGAAGCGGCGCCGCCCTCCGAAGCGCGCATATCAATGAATTGCTGACGGGCCGCCGATACCGTTGACGACGCATCAGATGATCCCTTTGAAGTGTGGTTGGGTGAGCAGCGAGGCCTAATTCTCGCTGCAAGCGGGAAGGCCCCGAAGCGCACGCAGAGCTTCCTTGCTGACTCCGCCGGCGGAACGAGACATATCCGTTCCCGCTCCGATTATTATGGTTGCTGGCCATCTCGAAGTGAAAGGCCGCCTACTCCTTGGCCTTCTTGGGCTTTGCTGGAGCTTTGGCGGCCGCCTTCTTGGCGGGAGCCTTTGCCGGGGCTTTCTTGGCATTGGCTTCGCCCTCTCCGCCTTCCACGACGGCAGCCTCCGCTGAAGCCGCTGGCTTGTTGTACTTCCTGTTGAACTTCTCGATGCGGCCGGCGGTGTCGAGGAACTTCTGCTTTCCGGAGAAGAAGGGGTGGCAGTTGGAGCAGATTTCGACCTTCAGCTCTTTTTTGGTGGAGTGCGTCTTGAAGGTGTTCCCGCAGGCGCAGGTCACCGTGACTTCGTTATAGACGGGGTGAATACCCTTTTTCATGATGCAAAACCTCCTCAAAGCGCTGATTATACCAGGAGAAGATCATTCGCGCAAGCGTGGAGGCCCTATGCGGCTGGCCTAGACATAGGCGACTTCGCGGGCGCCTTCCCTGAGTTCGCCTATGATCCACGGCGCCTCGCCAGCGTTTTGGAGAGCCTCGATGACGGCGCCCACCCGGCTTTCGGAGACGCAGAGTATCATGCCGACCCCCATGTTAAAGGCGCGCCTCATCTCTTCCATGGGGACGTTGCCTTCGCGCTGGATGTATCCAAAAATAGCGGGCTTCCGGACGAGCGCCGATTCCTTGATAAGCGCGCCGACATCCTTCGGCAGGATTCTCGGCAGATTATCCACGATGCCGCCGCCCGTTATGTGCGCCATGCCGTGAATGCCGCTCTCCGTCTGAAGAAGCGGATGTATTTGCCTGAAGTAGGACCTGTGGACGGCAAGGAGCGCCTCGCCGACCGTCGAGCCCAGATCGGAAAGGTACGTGTCCGCCTTGAACTTCTTTATCTCGAAGAAGAGCTTCCTCGCGAGCGAATAGCCGTTCGTGTGAAGGCCCGTCGAGGGCAAAGCCAGAAGCATGTCGCCCTTTTCTACGCCCTTCGGCAAGGCCTTGTCCCGCTGGACCGCTCCGACGATGAAGCCCGCCAAATCGAAATCCTCGCCGTGATAAAGGCCCGGCATCTCGGCGGTTTCGCCTCCCAGAAGCGCGCAGCCGTTTTCACGGCACGCTATCCCCAGCCCCTCGGCGACCTCGGCGAGCCTTTCCGGCACGAGCTTGCCGGCCGCGAAGTAATCCAGAAAGAAGAGCGGCCTTGCGCCTTGTACGAGGATATCGTTGACGCAATGGTTGACGAGGTCCTGCCCAACGGTGTCGTACTTACCGGCCAGCTGGGCCACCTTCAGCTTCGTCCCCACGCCGTCGGCCGAAGCAACCAGAACCTGCCCGCAAGGATCGTCCGGGGTCATGGTGAAGAGGCCGCCGAAGAGGCCGATATCCGACAGCACGCCTTTTGTAAAGGTGCTCTTGGCTATCTCCTTGATCCGCGCCAGCCCCTTGTCCTGCGCGTCTATGTCAACTCCGGACTCCCGGTATGTCAGCTTCTGGTCCAAGTGATCCCCCTATCCATCCGGCTCACAGGCTGAACTTCCTGATCTCGCCGCCGAGCGCCGTCGAGCCGGACTTGAGCCTCGACGAGGCTTCGCGAAGCGAGAAGGCCGCCCCCTCCATCGCGGCGGCCGCGTCGGAAAGCTGGGCCATGGCGTTGGTGATCCCCTCGGCGCCGCGCGCCTGGGCCTGCACGGCGGCTGTGACCTGCCCGCTGTCGCTGGTCATCCTGGACACGGCCTCGGAGATGAGCCTTGCGCCCCTCGCCTGTTCCTGCGTCGCGTTCGTGAGCGTCATAGCGACTGCCCGCACCTTCTCCGCCTCGTCGGTCAAAAGGCGCGTGGCTTTGGCCTGCTCCGCCGTGGCGCGCGCTATGCCCTCCGTCATCTCGAAAATGTTCTGGACGTTGCGGCTCGCCGACTGGCCGCCGTGGGCCAGCTCCTCGGTGGCGGTGGCGATTCTCTGGCTCTGCTCCTCCTGCAAGGCCGTTGATTCGAGGATTGTCCTCAAAGTCTCAGCGGCATGCCTGGAAAGACCAGCGCTCTGCTCCACGGCCCCGGCGGTTCTGGCCATCGCCCCTTCCATTTCTCGGCCGCTCTCCAACAGTGATTTGATGACCGCCCTTATGTCCTTCGCGTGGCCAGCCGTCCTGCCCGAGAGCTCACGCACCTGAGTCGCCACGACGCCGAAGGCCCGGCCGTGTCCAGGATGACCAGCGACAGCGGGCAGGTCACAGCCGCCGTGCAGGCC